>NZ_JBSRZF010000006.1:0-264872 GCF_054057335.1 Pseudomonas sp. TE3786 | reverse complement strand
CAAAAGGCACGGCGAGTGCCGTGCCTTTTGTCTATGGAGTCAATTTGTCGCGGTAACGCAGCCTACGCAGCCCTCGTAGGAGCGGCTTCAGCCGCGATGCTTTTGATCGTTGAAAGCATCGCGGCTGAAGCCGCTCCTACAGGGTCGAGGATTCGCCGGCCTTGCGATGCGCCTCGCGATATTCCCCCGGCGTCATCCCGGTCCAGCCCTTGAAGCTGCGGTGAAACGAGCGGCTTTCGGTAAACCCCAGGTAGTAGGCGATGTCCTGCACCGGCAAGGTACTGCGGGTCAGGTAATGCTCCGCCAGCTCTTGCCGCAACTGGTCGAGTATCTCCTGATAACTGGTCCCCGCCTGCTGCAAATGCCGTTGCAGGGTACGCACGGTCATTTCGAATTTTTCCGCCACTCGCTCCTTGCGCGGCAGGCCATCCTTAAGCAGCAGACGCAGGGCGTTTTTCACCCGTAGCGGCAGCGGTTCGCCTTCGTCCAGGCCGGCCATCAGGGTCAGCGCGTGTTCTTCCAGGGTGCGCAGCAAGTTGGCATCGGCCTGGCGCAGCGGCACGTTGAGGTATTCCATCGGCACCAGCAGGGCGTTGACGCTCTGTGCGAATTTCACCGGGCAACCAAACACGCTTTCGTACTCGGCCAACTCGGTGCCGGCCGGCTGCGCGTGCTCGAACCACACCTCCCGGGGCGAGGCCTGCATATCGGCGATCCAGCGCGCGTAGAGCAGCCAGGAGGTCAGCACGTTCTCAACCATATGCCGGCGAATCTCTGCCGGTTCATGGCGGCAGCTCCAGATCAGGCGCAGATGGTCAGCCGCCGGTTCCAGGCGGCTGACGCCCATGTCGCCGACCAGTTTCTCGTACGGCACGATACGGCCCATGGCCTCGCCCAGGGTGGCGCAGTTCATGGTGATATAGCCCAGCACGCTCCACGAGCCGGGCTGGGTGAAGTGCGCGGCGTGCAAGCCGAACAGCGGGTCGCTGGATTCGCGCAGCAGATGCGCCAGGAGCTTTTCATGGGCTTCGCTGGGCAGACGTCGGCCATTGTCTTCCAGATCGCTGGCGCTCAGGCCGGCAGCGGCGAGGGCGGCGGCCTGGTCGAGGCCCAGCTGTTCGGCGTGGCGCAGGTATTTGAGCAGGGCTGGAACCGAGGTGTAGCCAAGTGCGTGCATGGCGTCGTTCTTATTCTGATGGACTGTCTTGATTGGCCACTGGGTCTGTCCTTATCCGACAGTGACCCCGAACAGCGGCCGGCTAGTATAGGCACCCATATAGCTCGTTCGGAACTGGCGAGTGATCAACACTAGGAGACTCGCATGCGGCGCTGGAATGGTTGGGGTGATGAAGCAACGGTGGTGGAATTGCCTGCCCATGGTGAGGCCTTTCTTGCCGAGCTGATCGGCCCCGGCCAGCCACTGCCGGACGCCAGCCTGGCGCAGGTCTTGGCCCAGGTGCCGGCCTCGCGCCTGGCGGTGCATCCGCTGGTGGTCACCGCTGCCGAAGACCGCGTGCGCCATGCCCGTGGGCAAAGCCTGCCGGATTGGCTGGCGATGCGCGAAGGGCGTTTCGAGGTGTTCCCCGATGGCGTTGCCTACCCGCAAGCCCCGGCGCAGATCCGCGAACTGCTGGCCTGGGCCGCTGCCCATGATGTGCGGGTGATTGCCTACGGCGGTGGCACCTCGGTGGCCGGCCATATCAACCCGCAGGCCAGCGACAAACCGGTGCTGACCCTGTCGCTGGAACGCATGAATCGCTTGCTGGAGCTGGACGAGCAGAGCCTGATCGCCACCTTTGGCCCCGGTGCCAATGGCCCGCAAGTGGAAAGCCAGCTGCGCGCCCGTGGTTACACCCTTGGCCATTTTCCGCAGTCCTGGGAGCTGTCGACCCTCGGTGGCTGGGTGGCCAGCCGTTCCAGTGGCCAGCAGTCGCTGCGCTATGGGCGTATCGAGCAGCTGTTTGCCGGTGGCAGCCTGGAAACCTTTGCCGGCACCCTGCAGCTTCCGACCTTTCCGGCCTCGGCTGCCGGCCCGGATCTGCGCGAAATGGTGCTCGGTTCGGAGGGGCGTTTCGGGGTGATTTCCTCGGTGCAGGTGCGGGTCAGCAAACTGGCGGTGGAAGAAAAGTTCTACGCCGTATTCCTGCCCTCCTGGGCCAAGGCCCTGGAGGCGATTCGTACCCTCGGCCAGGCGCGGGTGCCGCTGTCGATGCTGCGCCTGTCGAATGCCATCGAAACCGAAACCCAGCTGGCTCTGGCTGGCCATCCCGAGCAGATCGCCTGGCTGGAAAAGTACCTGGCTCTGCGCGGTGCCCGTGCCGGCAAATGCATGCTGACCTTTGGCGTGACCGGCAACCGGGCGCAGAACGCGCTGTCGCTAAAGCAGGCCAAGCGTCTGCTGAAAGGCTTTGGCGGGGTGTTTACCGGCACCCTGCTGGGGAAAAAATGGGCCGAAGGGCGCTTCCGCTTCCCCTATCTGCGTGAGGGCCTGTGGCAGGCCGGTTATGCCGTCGACACCCTGGAGACGGCCACCGACTGGAGCAATGTCGACAGCCTGCTGAACAAGATCGAAGCCAGCCTGCGCGGCGGCCTCAGCGATGAGGGTGAGCAGGTGCATGTGTTTACCCACCTCTCCCACGTGTATGGCGAAGGCTCGAGCATCTACACCACCTACGTGTTCCGCCCGGGCCTTGACTACGCCACCACCCATGCCCGTTGGCAGAAACTCAAGCATCTGGCCAGCAGCACCGTGGTCAATAACCGCGGCACCATCAGCCACCAGCATGGCGTTGGCCGCGATCACGCACCGTACTTGCCAGTGGAGAAGGGCGAGCTGGGCATTGCCGCCCTGCAGGCGATGGCCAAGCATTTCGACCCCGACCAGCGCCTTAACCCGGGCGTATTGCTGAAATGACAACCGCCTGGAATGCCGGCTGGCGCGAGCAGGCGTTGGCCGAGCTGGCTGCCTGTGACTGGGATCTGATTGTGGTCGGCGGCGGTATCAGCGGTGCCGGCATCCTTCGCGAAGCAGCGCGGCGCGGCTGGCGTTGCCTGCTGATCGAACAGCGCGATTTCGCCTGGGGCACCTCCAGCCGCTCATCGAAGATGGTTCACGGTGGCCTGCGTTATATCGCCAAGGGTCAGTTCAAACTGACTCGCGATTCGGTGCGTGAGCGCCAGCGTCTGCTGGGCGAAGCGCCTGGTCTGGTCGATCCGCTGAGCTTTGTGATGCCGCATTACCAGGGTCAATTCCCCGGGCCCAAGGTGTTCGGCAGTTTGCTGCGGGTTTACGACGCCCTGGCCGGCAAACGCACCCACCAGTTCTACGGCAAACAGCCACTGGGTTATCTGGCCCCGGGTCTGAAGGCTGAAAGCCTGCTGGGTGGCACGCGCTTTTTCGATGCGGTGACCGATGACGCCCGCCTGGTGATGCGCGTGCTGGGTGAGGCGCGGGCCGATGGCGGCGAGGCGCTGAATGGCCTCAAGGTGGTTGAACTGACCCGCGCCGATGGCCGGGTAACCGGTCTGCAGGCCGAGGACAGCGAAAGCGGTCAGCGCTATCAATTCAACGCGGGCGTGGTCGCTCAGGCCACCGGGGCCTGGGCGGATCGTTTGCGCAAAAAGGACGGCGGCGAGCATATCCGCCCACTGCGTGGTAGCCACCTGCTGCTGCCGGCCTGGCGTTTACCGCTGGCCCATGCCTTTAGCTTTATGCACGCCGCCGACCGTCGTCCGGTGTTTGTTTTTCCCTGGGAAGGTGCCACGGTCATCGGCACTACTGACCTGGACCATGGCGACGATATCGATCTGGAAGCGCGTATCAGCGCTGCAGAAGTCGAGTACCTGCTGAGCGCCTGCTTGCAGCAGTTTCCCCAGGCCCGGATCAGTGCGGCTGACGTGCTATCCACCTGGGCGGGTGTGCGTCCGGTAGTCACCAGTGGTGAGGCCAGCCGCAAGCCCTCGGATGAAAAGCGCGAGCATGTGCTGTGGAGCGAACCGGGCAGCGTGACCCTGGCCGGCGGCAAACTCACCACCTTCCGTTTGCTGGCCCTGGAAGTGCTGCAGGCCTGCGCGCCAATGCTGGGTAAAACCCTTAGCGATCAGGGCAGTGCGGTATTTCGCCCGCAGCCACTGCCGGCCATCGCCGGGTTGAGCGCCGGCCAGCAACGGCGTCTGGCCGGGCGCTACGGTTGTCAGTTGGCACTGCTGCTGCCGCTGCTGGAGCAAGTTGGCACTGATTGTGTGGCTGCCACCGACACCCTGTGGGCCGAGCTGGCCTTTGCCGCCGAGCACGAGCTGGTGCTGCATCTGGATGACCTGCTGCTGCGCCGCAGCCGTATCGGCCTGCTGCTGGCGCAGGGTGGGGCCGAGCATCTGCCGCGGATCCGCGAGCTATGCCAGGCCCGCCTGGGCTGGAATGACCAGCGCTGGCAGGCGGAACAGCAGCAGTACCTGAGTCTGTGGCAGCGCTGCTATAGCCTGCCGACCCCGCCAGAAAAACAAGAATAAAAGGCCTACGCCATGACTGAAAAAAGCTACCTGCTGGCCATCGATAACGGCACCCAGAGCGTGCGCGCCTTGCTGTTCGACCTCGAGGGCAATCTGCTCGGCAAGGGCAAGGTCGATCTGCAGGCCTATTACTCCCAGCAGCCCGGCTGGGCCGAGCAGGACCCGGATTACTACTGGCAGAGCCTCGGCGAAGCCTGCCGCCTGCTGTGGCAGCAAGTGGCTATCGACAAAAGCCGGATCAAGGGCGTGTCGCTGACCACCCAGCGCGGCACCATCATTACCGTGGACGCCGCGGGCAAACCGCTGCGCCCGGCGATCCTCTGGCTGGACCAGCGCCGCGCCGAAGTCCGCGACAAAATCAAAGGCCCCTGGGGCTGGCTGTTCAAGCTGATCCGTGAAGAAGCGACGGTGGACTATTTCCGCGCCCAGGCCGAAGTGAACTGGCTGGCGCAGGAGCAACCGGAGATCTGGGCCAAGACCGACAAGGTATTGCTGCTCTCGGGCTTTCTCACCCATCGGCTATGCGGGCGTTTTGTCGACTCGGTGGCCTGCTGTGTCGGTTACCTGCCGTTCGACTACAAACGCCTGAAATGGGCGGCGCGCAGCGACTGGAAATGGCAGGCCATGCCGGTGCGGGCGAACCAGTTGCCCGACCTTGTGAAGCCCGGCGAACGCCTGGGCGTGATCAGTGCCGAGGCCAGCCGGCATACCGGCATTCCCGAAGGCTTGCCGCTGATTGCCGCTGGCGCCGACAAGGCCTGCGAAGTGCTGGGTGCAGGCGGCGTGGAGCCAAGCACGGCGTGCTTGTCGTACGGCACTACGGCGACCATCAACACCACGCGGCGTAGCTACCTGGAAACCGTGCCGCTGATTCCACCGTTTCCGGCGGCCATTCCCGATCACTACAACACCGAGGTGATGATCTACCGGGGTTTCTGGATGGTCAGCTGGTTCAAGCAGGAGTTCGGCCTGCGGGAAATGCAGCGCGCCAAAGAGCTGGGCGTCGAGCCGGAAGCGCTGTTCGACGAGCTGGTCAACAGCGTGCCAGCCGGCTCCATGGGCCTGATGCTGCAGCCCTACTGGACCCCCGGCATCCGCGAGCCGGGGCTGGAAGCCAAGGGCTCGATCATCGGTTTTGGCGATGTGCACACCCGCGCGCATATTTACCGCGCCATCCTCGAGGGCCTGGCTTATGCCTTGCGCCAGGGCAAGGAGCAGATCGAAAAGCGCTCGCGCAGCAAGATCACCCGGCTGCGGGTGTCCGGCGGTGGTTCGCAGAGCGATGCGGCCATGCAACTGACGGCGGATATCTTCGGTTTGCCGGCCGAGCGCCCGCATGTGTACGAAACCTCCGGGCTGGGGGCTGCTATCGATTGTGCGGTCGGCCTGGGGCTGCACCCGGACTTTCCCAGCGCTATCGCCGCCATGACCCGCGTCGGCCAGGTGTTCCAGCCCAACCACAAGTCGCAACAAATCTATGAACGCTTGTACCGCGAGGTGTACCAACGCATGTACAAGCAGCTCAAGCCGCTGTACCAGAGCATCCGCAAAATAACCGGGTATCCGGCCTAGGCTTTTCGTCAGGTCCGGTAGCTGGTGCTAGGGTTGGCCAAGCGACTAAAGGATTTGATGATGAGCGAGCGTAAAGCCTTACTGATTCTGCACGGCAAACAGGCTCTCAACGACGAGGTGCGCGCCGCCGTTCAGGCCCGTCGTGATGAGGGTTGGGAGTTGGCCGTGCGCGTCACCTGGGAGGGCGGCGATGCCCAGCGCCTGGTGAACGAGGCGCTGGCCGCCGGTTACCCGACCATTATTGCCGGTGGCGGCGATGGCACTTTGCGCGACGTCGCCGAAGCCATGGCCCTGGCCGACGCAGATGCCAGCCTGGTGCTGCTACCGCTGGGCACCGCCAATGACTTCGCCCGCGCCGCCGGGGTGTCGCTGGTGCCGCTGGAAGCCCTGGCCTTGCTGGATCAGGCGGCGACACCCATCGATCTGGGCGAGGTCGACGGCCAGTTGTTCCTCAATATGGCCACTGGCGGCTTTGGCTCGAAAATCACCGTCAACACGCCGGAAGAGCTCAAGCGCGTGCTCGGCGGCGCGGCATATTTCCTCACCGGGCTGACCCGTTTCTCCGATGTGCATGCGGCGTTCGGCCGTTTCAGTGGGCCGGATTTTGCCTGGGAGGGGGATTTTCTCGCCCTTGGCATCGGCAACGGTCGCCAGGCCGGCGGCGGCCATGTGCTGTGCCCGCAGGCCTGCGTCAACGACGGCTTGCTGGATATCTGCATTATTCCGGCACCGCAGGACGTGGTCGGCACCCTGGGCACGCTGCTGTCCGGCGGCATTCTCGGGCTGGAAAGTGTGTCGATCAACGCGCGCCTGCCCTGGGTCGAGATCGAAGCGCCGGAAGGCCTGGACCTCAACCTCGACGGCGAACCCCTGGAAGGCAAAGCGCTGCGCTTCAATGCCCGCCCCGCCGCCTTGCGCGTGCACCTGCCGCCGGGCTCGCCGTTGCTGGCCATAGACGCCTGAAAGAAGCCGGCGCAGACTGCCAGAGCACCCAGCCCAACCTGCCCAGCGGCGCAGGCTGCAATTGCTGTGGCCGTGATGGCACGGCATGATGGCACCTCATTTTTCAGCCCAAATTTCAGTTGCGCTATCGGTGGCCGATAAGGTTGCAAGCATTAGCTAGACTCGATAGACACGACAGGAGCACAGCATGGCCGGCATTCTCGATTCAGTGGACCAACGCACCCAGCTAGTGGGTGAGAACCGCCTGGAAATTCTGATGTTCCGCCTGGCGGGCCGGCAGCTCTTCGCGATCAACGTGTTCAAGGTGCAGGAAGTCCTGCAGATGCCCAAGCTGACCTTGATGCCCCATCGCCATCCTTTCGTCTGTGGCGTGGTCAGCCTGCGGGGCCAGACCCTTCCGGTTATCGACCTGTCCCAGGCCATTGGCATGCGCCCTATAGTGCCGGATGAGCGCAGCACCATTATCGTCACCGAATACAACCGCTCGGTTCAGGCCTTTCTGGTGGGCGGTGTCGACCGAATTCTCAACCTCAACTGGGATTCCATCCTGCCGCCGCCTGGTGGCGCGGGGCGTCAGCACTACCTGACGGCAATCACCAAGGTGGAAGAGCAGTTGGTGGAAATCATCGACGTGGAAAAAGTGCTGGCCGAAATCGTGCCGTACAACGCCACCATTTCCAGCGACCGCCTCAGCGACCCGCTATTGGAAAAAGCCCGTGGCCGCGAAGTGCTGCTGGTGGATGACTCCAGCGTGGCCCTGGCGCAATTGCGTGACACCTTGTCCCAGCTGGGGCTGAAAATGCACGTCGCCACCGACGGTTTGAAAGGCCTCAACCAGCTGAAGAAATGGGCCGATGAAGGCCACGTCATGACCGACAAGCTGCTGATGATCTTTACCGACGCGGAAATGCCGGAAATGGACGGCTACCGCCTGACCACCGAAATCCGCAACGACCCGCGCCTGAAAGACCTCTATGTGGTGCTGCACACCTCGCTGTCCGGCAGCTTCAACGAAGCCATGGTGAAGAAGGTCGGCTGCGATAACTTCCTCTCCAAGTTCCAGCCCGACAAGCTTGTGGATGTTATCCGTGAGCGCTTGATGCTCGACGAGTGACGGTCTGCTGCGCGTCGGCCCTCCGGCGTTAAAAAGCCCTGCTGAAATGCTCATTGGCTACAGCCAACTCCGCTTTCAGCGGGGCTTTTTGCCTTGGATGGCTCTAGCTCGCGAGACCTTGTGTATGCAGCGAAAAGCAAAGGCTTGAGTCTTGCTCCGGCAATTCCGTATAACGGTCCCTTGTGATCTTCACTCAGGACCTCCGTTATGCGTCTCTCCGCCCTTTACCGTTTCCCGATGAAATCCGCCATTGGCGAAAGCTTGCCGCGTGCGCAGCTGGACAGCATCGGCATGCTCGGTGATCGACGCTGGATGCTGGTGGACGCCAGCAATGGGCGTTTCTTTACTCAGCGGGCGATGGCGCATATGTCGCAGCTGTCGGCGCTGTGGAACCCGCAAGGTGGCCTGACCCTCAACGCTGAAGGCTTTCAGTCGCTCGACGTGCCGGTGCCGGGTCCGGACGCGGAAATGCGTGGTGCCTTTATCTGGAGCGACAACATGTACGTGCCAGACGCTGGTGACGAAGCGGCCGAATGGCTCAGCCGCTTTCTCGGCAAGGCCTGCCGCCTGGTGCATGTGCCGGTAGACCGCGCGCGGGATATTCCCGGCAGCCTGAGCCCGGAGGAGAAAGTGGGGTTCCCCGATGGTTTTCCGCTATTGCTGATAGGCCAGGCATCGCTGGAAGACTTGTCCGCCCGGGTTGGCCGGCCGCTGGAGATGCTGCGCTTTCGCCCCAACCTGGTGGTGGAAGGCAGCGAGGCCTACGCCGAGGACAGTTGGAAGCGCATCCGCATCGGCGGCATCGAGTTCCGCGTGGCCAAGGGCTGCAGCCGCTGCATCCTGACCACCATCGATCCACAGACCGGCGAGCGCAGCGCCGACCGTGAGCCGCTGACCACCCTGAAAACCTATCGCGAGCGTGAAGGCGATGTGTATTTCGGGCAGAACCTGATTCATGAAGGGCAGGGCGAGATAGCGGTTGGGATGGAAGTGGAAGTGCTGGAGTAGTGTTTCCCCGTCCCCCGTAGGAGCGGCTTCAGCCGCGATGCGCTTCAAGCGCAAAAGCATCGCGGCTGAAGCCGCTCCTACGGGAGCACGACAGGTCCATCAGTTACTGATCATCAAAAAAACGCTCATGCCAATCCACCAACGGCTGCGGGGCGTTGAGCTTGAAGCCGTAGATCACCGCGTAGGACAGCACGTTCTGCACGTACTGACGGGTCTCGTCGAACGGGATGGTTTCTACCCACACGTCGTAGGCCAGGTGGTTGGAGCCTTTCAGCCACTGGCGCACGCGGCCGGGGCCGGCGTTGTACGCGGCTGAAGCCAGTACCCGGTTGCCGTTGAACTGGCCATGCACCTGGCTTAGATAAGCCGCACCCAATTGCACGTTCTTGTCCGGGTCCAGCAGTTGTTGCGGGGCAAACGGAATACTGAATTTGCGCGCGGTTTCCTTGGCGGTGCCGGGCATCAGCTGCATCAGGCCGCTGGCGCCGACACCGGAGCGGGCATCGTCCATAAAGGCGCTTTCCTGGCGGGTAATGGCGAACACCCAGCTCGAATGCAGACCGCGCACCTTGGCTTCACGCACCAGGGTGCTCTGGTGGGCCATGGGGAAGCGCACATCGAGGTCGTCCCAGTACTGCGCCTGGCTGATGGTGCGGATCGCCGGGAAGTACCACTGTTTGTCATAGGCCAGGCGCGCCTGGGCCACCAATTCGTCACGGTTGAACAGACGGCTGACGTGATACCACTCGCGACGACCGTCGACGATCTGGCCACGGTCGTGGAATTCCAGGGCGCGGCGAATGCCTGGGGTGTTACGGACTTTCTGCACCAGTTTCGGGTCCAGCAGCAGCGGCTTGTTGGTCAACTGGTATGGGGTTTTCAGCTGGTCGGCCGCCATAAAACCGTAGAAATCACGCTCCTTGGACACCGGCTGGTACAGCAGCAGGGCCGGGCCCTGATTGTTCGGATCGGCCAGTTGCTGGCTGCGGGCTTGCCAGTAGCGCCAGCGGTTGGTGCTGGCCAGATCGGCCGGCATACGGCGGATCAGCTGGTTGGCATCGCTCCAGCGGCCCAGGCGCAGCAGCAGGCGCGCGCGCCATTCGGTGACGGTGTTGTCACGCAGGTCCGGGTCGTACTGGGTCATGATCGGCAGGGCGCGATCATCGAAGCTTTTCGCCAGGGTCAGGCCGATTTCGCGCGCTATCGCAACCTTTTCTTCCGCCGAGAACGGCAGGCGCTGGCTGTAATCGTTAAGCAGGCTGATGGCTTTTTCCGGGTCCTGTTTGGCCAGGCGGCGCAGGCCGATGCTGACCACATCGGCCATGGTCTGGCTGGCCGGGGCAAAGCGTGGGGTCTGCGCCAGCATGGCGGGCTTCTGCGCCGCGTCGATCATCAGCTTGGCCTGGCTGCTCAGGGTTGGCAGGGACGCGGTCAGATGGGTTGCCAGGCTGTAATTGCGTGCTTGCACAGCCAATTTCAGACGCTTCCACACCATGGTTTCAGGAAGCTGGCCGGCGTTTGCCCACATGGCGAACAGTGGCTCGCACGCGTCCGGCTGGGATTTGCCCACCAGCCAGAGTTTTTCCGCGCTGGCATAGCCTTCGGCGGTTTGACCGCTGATCAGTTGGTGCTGACCATTGAGGCAGTCCAGCTCGGTGAAATTCATTTTCGGGTCGTAGTACTTGCTGAAGGTCTTCCAGTCGCCACGCTCGGCCAACCAGCGCAACCAGCGCAGCTTCATCCAGTTGGCTTGGGGCAGGTCGCCGTGCTCGGCGAGGAATTTTTCGATTTCGGCGTTACTGGCGTTTTTCAGCCGGGCGGTCAGCTCGTCATAGGCCAGATACGGCTCCAATGGGTAGTCGGCCAAGGCATTGGCGTACATCCGGTAAGGGCCGCTGTCGCCTTTGGCCAGCGCACGTTTGGCCTCGTCATAAAACGACCGCTGCTGCGCCAGGCTGGCGGCCGCAGAGGCTTCGAGAGTGACGGAGGAGAGGAGCAGGCAGGACAACAGGCAGAGCAGACGACCGCGCATGACACTTCCGAGCTGAATATTCTGAAAGACGCCAAGGGTTAGCTAGGCGCTAAAGGTCGGTAGCTTAGCCTTTTGCCAGGCGGTGACGAAAGCGAAAGCGCCGGGGTTTTGTGGGAGGGGGGGCGGCCATCCGATTTAGCCGCGAGTCCTGCAAACGCCAAGATCAAGAACGTCGCGGCTGAAGCCGCTCCTACGAGATCGCGAACGGTCGAAAAAATGCCACCCGGCCAAGGGCGCAACTCGGTAGAATGCGCGCCCAGTTTTGCCGATGCCAAAAGCGTCCGGCAAAGAGATTTCCAGCGGTTGTTCTGCCAAGGGCGAACGGCCGCAGCTATTCCCCTCGAGGCGACCATGCTGCTCAAGTTCACCGATGTTTCCCTGGCCTATGGCGCAATGCCGCTGCTGGACAAGATTTCCTGGCAGATCGCCCGTGGCGAGCGGGTGTGCATCATCGGCCGCAACGGCACCGGTAAATCCAGCCTGCTGCGTCTGGTCAAGGGTGATCGTCTGGGGGACGACGGTTCGGTGTGGCGCGCGCCAGGCTTGAAAATCGGTGAACTGCCGCAGGAATTGCCGGTGGCCGATGGCCGTACCGTGTTCGATGTGGTGGCTGAAGGCCTGGACGGTGTCGGCGCCTTGCTCGCCGAATACCACCACCTGAGCATGAACATCGTCACCGACGAAGACCTGAACAAACTTATGCATGTGCAGCAGGAGCTGGAAGCCAAAGACGGCTGGCGCCTGCAGCAGTTGGTAGACAGCACCCTGAGCCGTCTGCAGCTGCCAGCCGACAAAACCTTGGCCGAGCTGTCCGGTGGCTGGCGTCGTCGGGTGTTGCTGGCCCAGGCGCTGGTGTCCGAGCCGGACCTGCTGCTGCTCGATGAGCCAACCAACCACCTGGATATCGGCGCCATCGCCTGGCTGGAAGACGCCCTGAAAGATTTCCAGGGCGCTGTACTGTTCATTACCCACGACCGTTCCTTCCTGCAGAACCTGGCCACCCGCATTCTGGAACTGGACCGCGGCGGCCTGATCGACTGGAACGGCGACTACGCCAGCTTTCTGGTACATAAAGAAGCGCAACTGTCCGCCGAAGAAACCGCCAACGCCCTGTTCGACAAACGCCTGGCCCAGGAAGAAGTGTGGATTCGTCAGGGCATCAAGGCCCGTCGTACCCGTAACGAAGGCCGTGTACGCGCCCTGAAAGCCTTGCGCGTAGAGCGCAGCGAACGTCGCGAGCGCACCGGCAAGGCCAACATTCAGTTGGATACTTCGGAGAAATCCGGCAAGCAGGTGATGGTGCTGGAGAACGTCAGCTTCGCCCACCCGGGCGGCCCGCAGCTGATCAAAGACTTCTCCATGGTTCTGCAGCGCCAGGACCGTATCGGCCTGCTGGGTGCCAACGGTACCGGCAAGACCACCTTGCTCAAGCTGATGCTCGACGACCTGCAGCCTACCGGCGGCAAAGTGGAGGTCGGTACCCGTCTGGAAGTGGCCTACTTCGACCAGTTGCGTCACCAGCTCGACCTGGAAAAGACCGTGATCGACAACGTCGCCGAAGGCCGCGACTTCATCGAGATCGATGGCCAGAACCGCCATGTGCTGAGTTACCTCGGCGATTTCCTGTTCAGCCCGCAGCGTGCACGCACGCCGGTGAAAGCGTTGTCCGGTGGCGAGCGTGCCCGTCTGTTGCTGGCTAAGCTGTTCAGCAAGCCTGCCAACTTGCTGGTACTGGACGAACCGACCAACGACCTGGATGTGGAAACCCTCGAGCTGCTGGAGGAAGTGCTGTCGAACTTTGCCGGCACCGTGCTGATGGTCAGCCACGACCGGGCATTCCTCGACAACGTGGTAACCAGCACCCTGGTCTTCGAAGGCGAAGGCAAGGTGCGTGAATACGTTGGCGGTTATCAGGATTGGCTGCGTCAGGGCGGTTCACCGAAGCTGCTGGGCGTGGGTGAAAGCAAATCCGGCAAGCCGGAAGCCACCGCGCCGGCACCCGTTGCCAATGCTGCCATCGAAGCCGCGGAAATTCCGGTGGCGAAGAAAAAGCTCAGTTACAAGCTGCAGCGTGAACTGGAAGCCCTGCCGGGGTTGATCGATGCCCAGGAACGCAAGATCGCCGAGCTGAATGAAGAAATTGCCGGGCCAACCTTTTATCAGCGGCCGGCGGCAGAAAGTGCAGCGGTTCTGGCCCTGCTGGATTCCGCGCAACAAGAGCTGGACGCGCTGCTGGAGCGTTGGGCTGAGTTGGACGACTGATAAGGCTTGGCGGAGACCTGAATGGCCATCGAGTACCGGATTTCCCTCGACGATAGTCACGAGTTTGGCTATCGCATTGAACTCAACCGCGAGTACGACCAGGAGCGCGCGCAACTGGCACCGGTCTGGACGCGGCTGGAGTATCACCAGTGCAGCAATTGCCCGCTGAAACGTGAGCAATACAGCCACTGCCCGGCGGCAGTGGACTTGCACCGGGTGATTGAGGACTTTCACGGCTTGCCGGCGTTCCAGAAGGCGCACTTCTGGGTGCGCACGCCTGAGCGTGAATACAGCAAGCAGGTAGGTCTGGAGGAGGGCTTGCGCGCCTTGCTCGGCCTGATCATGCCGACCAGCGCCTGTCCGGTGCTGAGCAAGCTGAAACCCATGGCGTTCCACCATCTGCCGTTTGCCAACAATCAGGAATTTATTCTGCGGGCGGTGTCGCTGTACCTGTCACGCCAGTACTTCAACTTCCGTGAAGGGCGACATGCGGACTGGGAGTTGAAAGGCTTGGTGCGCTTGTTCCAGCAATTGCAGCTGGTGAACCAGGCGTTCTGGCAGCGCATTCACGATGTCTGCGAAGGCGACTCGAACCTCAAGGCGTTCCTGACATTTTTTTCCATGTCGACCAGCATCACCCATTCGCTGGAAACCCAGTTGCAGAAGATTCGGCCGATGGTGATGAGTGCCGGGGATTTGCCGGAATCGTAGCGGCAAAGCACTGGTAGGAGCGGCTTCAGCCGCGAAGCTCTAGACCTGGAAACGCCGTTTTCAGGCCCGGCGCAATCGCGGCTGAAGCCGCTCCTACAGGGGCATGCGGTTATTCTGGCTTTTTCAAGCGTACCGCCAGCACATCACACGGCGCACCATGCAGCACGTCATTGGCAGTAGAACCTAGCAGCAGCGCCAGGCCGTGACGGCCATGGCTGCCGACCACAATCAGGTCTGCGCCTTGCTCGGCGGCGAGGCGGTGGATTTCCTGGCGGGGTTGGCCATAGACCAGATGACGGGTGTCGGTACCCAGTTCCGGGTACTTGGCGGAATAAGCGTCCAGACGTTCGCGGGCTTGTTCGAATTGTTGCTGTTGCAGGGTGGAGAGGTCCATCGGCACGTCGCCGCCAAAGGCCATGGCCATCGGCTCGACGATATGCACCAGCGACAGCTTGGCCTGGCTGGCGGTGGCGAGCGCATAGGCGCGCTTCATTACCGGGTCGCATTCTTCGGAAAGATCCAAGGCAACGAGAATGTGCTGATAGATCATGGTGGTGACTCCTCCTGAGACTAATGATCGAAGTATGGCTGTGATTGTTGGCTTAATGCAGCCTTTTAGTTGTGGGATTACTCGTATGACCTTGTGGATCGTAGTACTGCTCACCGCCGTTGTGCTCAGCCCCCTGGCCTGGCTGCGGCCTTCGCGCCGCCAGCAAGGGCGCATGGCCATTCGCATGGCTGCCCGCCAACAGGGTTTGGGGATGCAGTTGTCGCGCCAGGAGTGGCCGCACTGGCTGCCCGAAGAACCGCCAAGCCCCTGCCCGCAGTACCACCGTGCCCGGCGCAAAGGCGCTGAAGATACTTGGTGTTATTGGCAGCTGACTGCCGGGCAGTGGGTAAACCAGTGGCGGGAGCCGTGCCCTGACGAACACTTGTTGCCGCACCTGCAAACTTTGCCCGCCGACGTTTACAAGGTCGAAGCCAGCAAGCAGATGGTTGCCCTGTGTTGGGGCGAGCGCGGCGAGGTGGAAAGCCTCGAGCCGGTGACAGCGGTGTTGAAGGCCTTGGCGTAGGGCCTTCGCAGCACCCAATAAAAAGCCCACGTTTAAGCGGGCTGGGGTGGCCAGGCAGGCCGGAAAGCTGTTCGAATCGGTCAAAGTTTAGCAGCCAGATACTGCGCCGAAACCCCTTCCAATCCGTCGATAATGCTGTCTGAGTACTTGCTGACCACGAATGGTACCGAGTTCTCGTTGTAGTTCTTCAGCGATTTCTCGATATAGCGCCACTTGGTGTTGATACCGCTCAGCGACTCGCGAATCTGGGTGGTGTTCTGCGGCGCTTTCTCCATTGTGGTGAGTTGGCCAGCGAACTGGTTGACCAGGTCATCGATGGTTTTCTCATCGCCAGCGGCGCTACCAATAAAGGTGCCACCCACCGAGGCGCTGCGAGAAGCATAGTCCACGGCGATGGCCTGCATCAGCAGACTTTGCTCACGGCTTTGTTGGGTCATGGGCGGCACGATCTGGCCGCTTTCCTGCTGAATCTTGGTGTACAGCTCGCTGCTCAGGGCCATCAGTTGCTGATTGCGGGTGGCCAGGTCGGCTACCGGCTGCAGGTCGGTAAAACCCTGGGTTTTCATCGCAGTGGTGAGGTTTTTCAGTTCGCTTTCGTAGGCGTTCAGCTGTTGTTCAAGCTGGGCGCGCATGGCTTTGGAGGCATCGCCGGGGAGGTTGGTGATTTCCGCCAGGCGTGCACTGGCGTCGTGCACCGACTCGTCGATCTGACGCGCATAGCGCTGATCGCCGTCCATGCTGTTGAACATATAGAAATCGCCGAGGCTTTTCTGCGCGGCCAGACGCAGCTGATGCAATTTCAGCAGGTTGTCTGTCGGTGCAGTGGCGGCGGTTGCGCCTTGGAAGGTCAGAAGGGCGGTCAGTACGGCGCTTAGCGAGATGGCAAGCAGACGGCTCGACATAGTTACTCCGTGGGACTTCATTGTTTTTGTTTTTGTCACGCACTTTTGGCGTGTTGAGACGACTGTACCTGCAGCGTTTCGCTTTGGCTAGCTGTGACCGACATCACCTTGATGGCATTGGTCGGGTAGCCCGCCAGCCGCGGCCTAGAGCAGTTGGAATGATTTGCCAGGCATATCGGTCAAATTCCGGTGAGGGCGTATCACGCGAAGCGCTCTAATTGACAAGCGCATTCTTTTGCACGAAGGTGTGCGCACCCGAATCAAACGGGCGTATGAATCAAGTGTTTGCTTTGTCAGCACCGGTTCATAGACCGTCCGAATATCGCGTCGGCGGGTATGTCAGGCCGTTGGAGACTAGTCTTCTGGCGGTTCTGCTGCGGATCAATCCGCTGCTTGGCGTCCGGCGTGTACTAGTTCAGCTTCCATACCGTGGAGATCAGTTGATGATTTACGAAGGTAAAGCCATCACGGTTAAGGCTCTTGAGAGCGGCATCGTCGAATTGCAATTCGACCTCAAGGGTGAGTCCGTCAACAAATTCAACCGTCTCACACTGGCCGAATTGCGCCAGGCTGTGGACGCCATCAAGGCCGACGCCTCGATCAAGGGCGTAATCGTCAGCAGCGGCAAAGACGTATTCATCGTCGGCGCCGACATCACCGAGTTCGTCGACAACTTCAAGTTGTCCGATGAAGAGCTGATCGCTGGCAACCTTGAAGCCAACAAAATCTTCAGCGACTTCGAAGACCTTGGCGTTCCGACCGTTGCGGCCATCAATGGCATCGCACTGGGCGGCGGTTTTGAAATGTGCTTGGCTGCGGATTACCGCGTCATCGCTAGCGGCGCCAAAGTTGGCCTGCCAGAAGTCAAACTGGGCATCTACCCAGGTTTTGGCGGCACCGTACGTCTGCCGCGTGTTATCGGTACCGATAACGCCATCGAGTGGATCGCCGGCGGTAAGGAAAACCGTGCAGAAGACGCCCTGAAAGCAGGCGCTGTCGATGCTGTGGTTGCTGCTGACAAGCTGCAAGCCGCTGCCCTGGACCTGGTCAAGCGCGCCATCTCCGGCGAGCTGGACTTCAAGGCCAAGCGTCAGCCGAAGCTGGAAAAGATCAAGCTCAACGCTATCGAACAAATGATGGCTTTCGAAACCGCCAAAGGTTTCGTTGCCGGTCAAGCTGGCCCGAACTACCCGGCACCGGTCGAAGCGATCAAAACCATCCAGAAAGCGGCCAACTTCGGTCGTGACAAAGCCCTGGAAACAGAAGCTGCCGGTTTCGTAAAACTGGCCAAGACTTCCGCTTCGCAGAGCCTGGTTGGCCTGTTCCTGAACGATCAGGAACTGAAGAAAAAAGCTAAAGGCTACGACGCCATCGCCAAAGACGTGAAACTGGCTGCCGTACTCGGCGCCGGCATCATGGGTGGCGGTATCGCCTACCAGTCGGCCTCCAAAGGCACGCCAATCCTGATGAAGGATATCCGCGAGGAAGGCATCCAGATGGGCCTGGCCGAAGCGTCCAAGCTGCTGGGTGGCCGCGTCGCCAAAGGTCGTCTGACTGCTGCCAAGATGGCTGAAGCGCTGACCGCCATCCGCCCAACCATGTCCTACGGCGACTTCGGTCACGTCGACATCGTGGTTGAAGCTGTTGTCGAGAACCCGAAGGTCAAAGCGATCGTTCTGGCTGAAGTGGAAGGCGTGGTACGTGAAGATGCGATTCTGGCATCCAACACCTCGACCATTTCCATCAACTTGCTGGCTAAAGCCCTCAAGCGTCCGGAAAACTTCGTCGGTATGCACTTCTTCAACCCGGTGCATATGATGCCGCTGGTTGAAGTAATTCGTGGCGAGAAGTCCAGCGATGTAGCTGTAGCTACCACCGTTGCTTACGCCAAGAAGATGGGCAAGAGCCCGATCGTGGTCAACGACTGCCCAGGCTTCCTGGTCAACCGCGTGCTGTTCCCGTACTTCGGCGGCTTCTCCAAGCTGATCAGCGCTGGCGTCGATTTCGTGCGCATCGACAAAGTCATGGAGAAATTCGGCTGGCCAATGGGCCCGGCTTACCTCTCCGACGTAGTCGGCATCGACACTGGCCACCACGGCCGTGACGTAATGGCTGAAGGCTTCCCGGACCGCATGGCTGTTGAAGGCCGTACTGCGGTCGACGTGATGTACGAAGCCAACCGCCTGGGCCAGAAGAACGGCAAAGGCTTCTACTCGTACGAAATGGACAAGCGCGGCAAGCCGAAGAAAGTGACCGATCCGGTTGCTTACGAAGTGCTCAAGCCAGTCATCACCGAACAGCGTGAAGTGACTGATGAAGACATCATCAACTTCATGATGATTCCGCTGTGCCTGGAAACCGTTCGTTGCCTGGAAGACGGCATTGTCGAAACCGCAGCTGAAGCCGATATGGGCTTGATCTACGGCATCGGCTTCCCTCCCTTCCGTGGTGGTGCACTGCGTTACATCGACTCCGTCGGTGTAGCCGAGTTCGTCGCCCTGGCAGACAAGTACGCCGACCTGGGCGCGCTGTACCACCCCACCGCGAAGCTGCGTGAGATGGCCGCCAACGGCCAGAGCTTCTTCGGTTAAGCGCGTAACGCATAGAGCGAGAGTGAATTTATGAGCCTGAATCCAAGAGACGTGGTGATTGTCGACTTCGGTCGCACCCCGATGGGTCGTTCGAAAGGCGGCATGCACCGCAACACCCGCGCAGAAACCATGTCTGCGCAACTGATCACCGGCGTGCTGGCACGTAACCCGAAGCTGGACCCAGCTGAAGTGGAAGACGTGATCTGGGGCTGCGTAAACCAGACCCTGGAGCAAGGTTGGAACATCGCGCGCATGGCGTCGCTGATGACGCCGATCCCGCACACCAGCGCTGCGCAAACCGTCAGCCGCCTGTGCGGTTCCTCCATGAGCGCCCTGCACACCGCAGCTCAGGCGATCATGACCGGCAACGGTGACGTATTCGTCATCGGTGGCGTGGAGCACATGGGCCACGTAGGCATGATGCACGGCGTGGATCCGAACCCGCACCTGTCGCTGTATGCCGCCAAGGCCTCGGGCATGATGGGTCTGACTGCGGAAATGCTCGGCAAGATGCATGGCATCAGCCGTGAAGCGCAGGACGCATTCGGTGAGCGTTCGCACCGTCTGGCCCACAAGGCCACCGTCGAAGGCAAGTTCAAGGATGAAATCATCCCGATGCAAGGCTACGACGAGAACGGCTTCCTGAAGGTGTTCGACTACGACGAAACCATTCGTCCGGAAACCACCCTGGAAAGCCTGGCTGCCCTGAAGCCTGCGTTCAACCCGAAGGGCGGCACCGTAACTGCCGGTACGTCGTCGCAGATCACCGATGGTGCTTCGTGCATGATCGTGATGTCCGCGCAGCGCGCTCAAGACCTCGGCATCCAGCCGCTGGCCGTGATCCGCTCGATGGCAGTGGCTGGCGTTGACCCGGCAATCATGGGCTACGGCCCGGTGCCGTCGACCCAGAAAGCGCTGAAACGCGCTGGTCTGAGCATCAACGACATCGACTTCTGGGAGCTCAACGAGGCTTTCGCTGCACAGGCCCTGCCGGTGCTGAAAGACTTGAAAGTGCTCGACAAGATGGAAGAGAAGGTTAACCTGCACGGCGGCGCTATTGCCCTCGGTCACCCGTTCGGCTGCTCTGGTGCGCGTATTTCCGGCACCTTGCTGAACGTGATGAAGCAGAATGGCGGTACTTTTGGCGTGTCGACCATGTGCGTCGGTCTCGGCCAAGGCATCACCACCGTCTTCGAACGCATCTAAGGGAACGCTCGGCGACGAGCGAACTCCCATTTGCGAGGCGGTGTACAACCGGGGCCCTGTGCCCCGGTTTTTATTTTTGTCAGAACCGACTTTTATTTCTACAGATGTGAGGAAGCCCCTGATGCAGTTACAACCCGGCCTCTATCGTCACTACAAGGGTCCCGAATACCGCGTGATCGGTGTGGCGCGGCACTCCGAGACGGAAGAGGAAGTGGTGGTGTATCAGGCGCTCTATGGCGAATACGGCTTGTGGGTACGTCCCCTGAGCATGTTTACCAGCACCATCGAAGTGGACGGCCAGACCATGCTGCGCTTTGCTCTGATCAAGGCCGAACCTGATCTCTTCGTGCGGCCTTGAGCTGACATCGAACGTGATCCGCCCTTGACCTCACCTTAGTCGCCACTATATATAGCGGTGCCGCGAAAGGCGGCCTCCCGCCTTTCAGTACTCAAATTCAGGAAATCTCCGATCCATGGGCAAATCGCTGGTCATCGTGGAATCCCCGGCCAAGGCCAAGACCATCAACAAGTATTTGGGTAGCCAATACGTGGTGAAGTCGAGCATCGGCCATATCCGTGACCTGCCTACCAGCGGTTCGGCCAGTGCAGCCAAGGAGCCCGTCAAGCGTGGTAAGGCTGCTGCAGCCGACGCGCCGGTTCTGAGCGCCAAGGAAAAAGCCAAGCGCCAACTGGTATCGCGCATGGGTGTCGACCCGGAGCACGGCTGGAAAGCCAAGTACGAAATTCTTCCTGGTAAGGAAAAGGTCGTCGAAGAGCTACGCCGTCTCGCCAAAGATGCTGACACCATCTATCTCGCAACCGACTTGGACCGCGAGGGGGAAGCCATTGCCTGGCACCTGCGCGAAGCCATCGGTGGTGATGACAGCCGCTACAAGCGCGTGGTGTTCAACGAAATCACCAAGAAGGCCATCCAGGAAGCGTTCTCCAAGCCTGGTGAGCTGGACATCAACCGCGTTAACGCCCAACAGGCACGGCGTTTCCTCGACCGCGTCGTGGGCTATATGGTCTCGCCGCTGTTGTGGGCCAAAATCGCCCGTGGCCTGTCCGCCGGTCGTGTGCAGTCGGTTGCCGTGAAGCTGGTGGTGGAGCGTGAGCGCGAGATCCGTGCGTTCAACCCCGAAGAATACTGGGAAATCCACGCCGACCTGGGCACCGCCAAAGGTGCCAATGTGCGCTTTGAAGTGGCCCGTCAGAACGGCGAGGCCTTCAAGCCGCTGAACAAGCAGCAGGCCGACGCCGCTCTGGCCAAGCTGAAAGACTCCGCGTACAGCATCGTCAAGCGTGAAGACAAACCGACCAGCAGCAAGCCATCGGCACCTTTTATTACCTCCACCTTGCAGCAGGCGGCCAGTAACCGTCTGGGCTTCGGTGTGAAGAAGACCATGATGATGGCCCAGCGCTTGTACGAAGCCGGCTACATCACCTATATGCGTACCGACTCCACCAACCTCTCGGCCGACGCCGTGACCATGGTGCGCGACTTTATCGAAGGCGAGTTCGGCAAAAAGTACCTGCCGGCCAAGCCGAACGTTTACAGCAGCAAGGAAGGCGCGCAGGAAGCGCACGAAGCGATTCGTCCCTCCGACGTCAACCTCAAGCCGACCCAGCTGTCGGGTATGGAACGTGACGCCGAGCGCCTGTACGAGCTGATCTGGCGCCAGTTCGTCGCCTGCCAGATGCCACCGGCGGAATACCTGTCGACCACCGTCAGTGTCAAAGCCAGCGAGTTCGAGCTGCGCGCCAAGGGCCGTATCCTCAAGTTCGACGGTTACACCCGCGCCATGCCGCAGATCAGCAAGCCGGGCGATGACGACGTGCTGCCGGACATGGGCGAAGGCGAAGCGCTGAAGCTGCTCAAGCTCGACCCGAGCCAGCACTTCACCAAGCCGCCGGCACGCTACTCCGAAGCCAGCTTGGTGAAAGAGATGGAAAAACGCGGCATCGGCCGT
Organism: Pseudomonas sp. TE3786; assembly: GCF_054057335.1. Taxonomy (NCBI): domain Bacteria; kingdom Pseudomonadati; phylum Pseudomonadota; class Gammaproteobacteria; order Pseudomonadales; family Pseudomonadaceae; genus Pseudomonas; species Pseudomonas sp. TE3786. The sequence goes on along the minus strand of NZ_JBSRZF010000006.1, from coordinate 242,959 downwards.
CCATCCACCTACGCGGCGATCATTTCCACCATCCAGGAACGCGGCTATGTGGCCCTGCACAACCGCCGTTTCTACTCGGAGAAAATGGGCGACATCGTTACCGAGCGCCTCAGCGAAAGCTTCTCCAACCTGATGGACTACGGCTTTACCGCCGGCATGGAAGAGAACCTCGATGACGTCGCCCAGGGCGAGCGCGAGTGGAAACACGTGCTTGACGAGTTCTACGGCGACTTCAAGAAAAAGCTCGAAGTGGCCTCGGAAAGCGACAAGGGCATGCGTGCTAACCAGCCGACCCCGACTGACATCGCCTGCCGCGAATGTGGCCGGCATATGATGATCCGCACCGCGTCCACAGGCGTGTTCCTCGGTTGCTCGGGTTACAGCCTGCCGCCGAAAGAGCGCTGCAAGTCGACCATCAATCTGGTTCCCGGTGATGAAATCGCCGCAGATGACGAAGGTGAGTCGGAATCCCTGGTCCTGCTCGGCAAGCACCGCTGCCCGATCTGCGCCACGGCGATGGATGCGTATTTGCTGGATGAAACCCGCAAACTGCATATCTGCGGTAACAACCCCGATTGCGCCGGCTACGAGATCGAGCAGGGCCAGTACCGCATCAAAGGCTACGAAGGTCCGAGCCTGGAATGCGACAAGTGCGGCAGCCAAATGCAACTGAAGACCGGCCGTTTCGGCAAGTTCTTCGGCTGCACCAACCCTGAGTGCAAGAACACCCGCAAACTGCTGCGTAGCGGCGAGCCTGCGCCACCCAAAATGGACGCGGTGAAGATGCCGGAGCTCAAGTGCGAGAAGGTGAACGACACCTACGTGCTGCGCGACGGTGCCAGCGGCCTGTTCCTGGCCGCCAGCCAGTTCCCGAAAAACCGCGAAACCCGCGCGCCGTTGATCATCGAACTGATCCCGCATAAAGACGAGATCGATCCGAAGTACCACTTCCTGATGTCGGCGCCGAAGAAAGACCCGGATGGCCGTCCAGCCGTAGTGCGCTACAGTCGCAAGACCAAAGAGCAGTACGTGCAGACCGAAGTGGAAGGCAAACCGACCGGTTGGCGCGCCTTCTACGATGGCAATGCCTGGAAAGTCGAAGACAAGCGTTAAGCCCTAGCACGCGCGTCAGCTCCGGCTGGCGCGCGTATAGTGAGTCTGTCTGCTGTGGAGGGTGCCGCAATGGCCCATGAACTCTATACCCGTACCAATCAAAAACTGTTTTTCGCTGGCCTGTCGCTGGAAGCCTGGCGCCGCGCCGAAGAAGGCCAGGCGGTTAACGCCCCGGCGCTGATCCTCGCCGAGCGCGAAGCCTGCCTATTCCACTTGTATGGCGCGTTGTTGGGTATTTGCCATGAAGTGGCCGGTTACTACCGCTTTGAAGAGGTGAATGTGCCGCGCGTTGAAGCCATCCTGACGCCTGCCGTACTGGGCGCTACGCCCAGCCCGGAGCTGGCCGAGCTGGTGGAGCTGGCGCAGCAATCGGAAACCTGGTTGGCGCAACTGATCAGTGCCTATCAGGCGCTGTTCCAGCCGCCGAAGGCACCAGCCAAAGCCAAGATCGACCCCACTTTGCCGCTGATCCAGGCCTACAGCCTGGACGAAGAAGAGCCGCTTCTGGCCCGCGCCGAGCTGGAAAGCTGGCGTCAGCAGCTCAAGGTGCTGGCCTTGCGTTTCCGCGAAACCCTGAGCGAGTGCTGAAGGTTTTCTGGCCGTTGGGTCAAGTGAGTGGATGGCTGGGCTAGGGAAGAGGGCCGACGGACTGATACACTGCCGGCCTTACGTGGAGATTTAAGTTTATGCCTACATCCTTTTTGGAAATTGTCGAGTTGCCTGACGGGCGTATCGCGCTGCGTCGTGCCGAGGATGAGGAGGCATTGGTCGTGTTGGATTTCTCGGCAGATGCCAAGGCATTCCTCCAGGGCCACCATGTAGAAGTAGCCAAAGCCATGCTCAACGTGGGCGTACAGATGGCCGGCCGATTGGCCGAAGGTGATTTCGAGAAGGAAGAAGGGCCGCGGGTTCTGCATTGATCCTTTGCTGCCGTGCTCTGTGCGCAGGTTGGGCAAACGCATCGCTTAAAAAGCATCGCGGCTGAAGCCGCTCCTACGGAACGCACAATCCGTAGGAGCGGCTTCAGCCGCGATGCTTTTTTTACAACGATTAACCCAGACTGATATTCAAACTCTGCGCTTTGCCATCGCGGGCCGCGCTGGCCAGCTGATCGCGAGCAGGGCGGTGCAACGGATGCAACCAGCTCACCACCGTATGGCTACGCCCCAGGCGCAGCGCTTCGCAAGCCAATTCCAGCGGGCTTTGCCCGGCACGGGGTTGCAGCAGCAGAATACGTTCACGGTTCAGACCGGCATCGCGTAGCCAGGCCTGGGTGAGGCTGGCGGGCGGGGCGATCAGGGTTAGCCAGCGGGCGTCCTGATTCTGGCTGAGTTCACGCAGGATGGGTGCCAGCAGGTGCAGGCAGTTCCCGGCAGCGCCACGCAGCGACAGCTCGCTGAATGTTTCTGGCTCTGGTTCTTCGAACCAACCGGTTTCCACGATATCGGTCAACAGCGGCGCCGACGATTGCGTCAGGAAGGCGTCGAACAATGGCAGTTGGGAACGGTCCAGCGCTTGTGGGAACTGCATACAGCCTCCTCAGCGGCGAATAACGCCGACACTCAATCCTTCGATAACCAGATCCTGTTCATGCAGGTCGATTTCGATGGGGGCGAATTCGGGGTTTTCAGCGATCAGCCAAACTTTGTCGCCTTCACGCTTGAAGCGCTTTACAGTGACTTCGTCGTCAATGCGGGCAACCACGATCTGGCCATTACGGGCTTCTTTGGTGGTATGTACGGCAAGCAGGTCACCATCGAGAATGCCGATGTCTTTCATGCTCATGCCGCGTACGCGCAACAAGTAGTCTGCGCGAGGGTGGAAGAACTCGGGGTTGATGCGGCAAGATTCTTCGACATGCTGTTGGGCCAGAATCGGCGCACCGGCAGCCACCCGACCGATGATGGGCAGGCCGGTTTCTTCGTCGCTGCTCGGTTCGAAGCCCGGAATGCGAATGCCGCGCGAGGCACCAGGAGTCATCTCGATGGCCCCTTTACGGGCCAGGGCCTTCAGGTGTTCTTCGGCCGCGTTGGGCGATTTGAAGCCCAGTTGCTGCGCGATTTCGGCACGGGTGGGCGGGTAACCGTTGTCTTCAAGGCATTGCTTGATGAAGGCGAGAATCTCGGCTTGGCGTGGCGTGAGTTTTAGCATGTCCGGTCTCTGTCTTTTTATACAGTGACTGGGATTATATACAGTGATCGGCGCTTGGCAATGCTCCTTTTTATAGATAGGCAATCTTTCTCTACCAGGGAGCAGGAACTGTAGTGGGGAAGGGCAGTTACCGGCATTCGTGACTGACCAGCCAAATTACGGTTGATGCGGCTTGACAATCTCTACGGCTGAAACGTATGTTTCAAACAAGTGTTTGTCAGGTGATTCCCATGGCTCAGTCAGAAACAGTCGAACGCATCCTCGATGCCGCGGAGCAACTTTTTGCGGAGAAAGGTTTTGCCGAGACCTCCCTACGTTTGATCACCAGCAAGGCTGGGGTCAACCTGGCGGCTGTGAACTACCACTTCGGTTCGAAAAAGGCCCTGATTCAGGCGGTATTCTCGCGCTTTCTCGGGCCGTTCTGCACCAGCCTCGAACGTGAGCTGGACCGCCGCCAAGCCAAACCGGAAAGCAAAGCCAGCCTCGAAGAGCTGCTGGAAATGCTGGTGGAGCAGGCCCTGGCGGTAAAACCTCGCAGCGGCAACGACCTCTCTATCTTTATGCGCCTGTTGGGGCTGGCGTTCAGCCAGAGCCAGGGCCACTTGCGCCGTTATCTGGAAGACATGTACGGCAAGGTATTCCGCCGTTATATGGGCCTGGTCCATGAAGCCGCGCCGCGCATTCCACCCATCGAGCTGTTCTGGCGTGTGCACTTTATGCTCGGCGCGGCGGCGTTCAGCATGTCCGGGATCAAGGCGCTGCGTGCCATCGCGGAAACCGATTTCGGCGTCAACACCTCGATTGAACAGGTGATGCGTCTGATGGTGCCGTTTCTGGCTGCCGGTATGCGCTCGGAAACCGGCGTCACCGACGAAACCCTGGCTACCGCTCAACTGCGTCCGCGCAGCAAAACCGCGACCCCGGTGCCTATCCTGAGCAAGGTGTAAAGCGCCAAAACGCCTGCTGCAAGCGGCAGGCTTGATGGGCTAAGCTTGCCGCCCATGACGATTCTCGATTCCCTGCATATCTCCATCGCCGACCAGCAGCTCTACGGTTTTGCCGCAGGGCGTTTGCTGCTGCGTCTGCCGGTGTCCACCGCGTTGAATGGCGCGGGTGAGCAAAACGGTTCGAACAAGACGCCTCGTGGCTTGCACCAAGTGCGCGCCAAGATCGGCGACGGTCTGCCGCTAGGCGCGGTGTTGCGTGGGCGGCGCTGGACGGGGGAGACCTGGAACGCCGCGCTGCATGGGCAATTCCCCGGTCGCGACTGGATCCTCACCCGCATTCTCTGGCTCAGCGGCTGCGAGCCAGGCATTAACCGCCTTGGCGCGGTCGACACTTTCCGCCGTTACATCTACCTGCACGGTACCCCCGACAGCGAGCCGATGGGCATCCCGCTGTCGCACGGCTGCATTCGCCTGCGCAACACGGACGTGCTGGAACTCTTCGAGCGCGTGCCCGTGCACTGCCCGGTAAAAATCGACGAAGCCGCGTGCCCGCAGTGGGCCACGGCAGACCTCTGCTAAGGATTTGTTATGACTGTTGGCCTCAAAGGCTCATTGATGCTGGATATCGGCGGCACCTGGCTGACCGCTGAAGACCGGCAGATTCTGCGTCAGCCGCAAGTGGCCGGACTGATTCTGTTTGCGCGCAATATCGACGACCCGCGCCAGGTGCGCGAGCTGTCCGCCGCCATTCGCGCCGTGCGCCCCGACCTGCTGTTGGCCGTGGACCAGGAAGGTGGCCGCGTGCAGCGCTTGCGCCAAGGCTTTGTGCGCCTGCCGGCGATGCGTGCGGTGGCCGATAACGCCAATGCCGAATGGCTGGCCGAGCAGTGCGGTTGGCTGATGGCGACCGAGGTATTGGCGGTGGGGCTGGACCTCAGTTTCGCCCCGGTGCTGGATCTGGATTACCAGCGCAGCGCCGTGGTTGGCAGTCGCTCCTTCGATGGCGATCCGGCCCGTGCAGCGCTGCTGGCCGGTGCCTTTATCCGCGGCATGAACGCCGCCGGCATGGCGGCTACCGGCAAGCACTTCCCCGGCCATGGCTGGGCCGAAGCCGATTCCCATGTGGCGATCCCGGTGGACGAGCGCAGCCTCGAGGAGATTCGCGCCAACGACCTGCAGCCCTTCGCCCGCCTGAGCAAACAGCTGGCGGCGGTGATGCCGGCGCACGTGATCTACCCGCAGGTGGACGACCAGCCTGCCGGCTTCTCGCGCCGCTGGTTGCAGGACATTCTGCGTGGCGAGCTGCAATTTGAAGGGGTGATTTTCAGTGACGACCTGTCGATGGCCGGCGCCCATGTGGTCGGCGATGCCGCCAACCGCATCGAAGCGGCGTTGAGCGCGGGCTGCGACATGGGCCTGGTGTGCAACGACCGCGCCGCCGCTGAGCTGGCGCTGAGTGCCCTGCAACGTCTCAAGGTCAGCCCGCCAACCGGCCTGGCGCGGATGCGCGGCCAGGGATTCGCCACTACCGACTACAAGCAGAGCCCGCGCTGGCTGCAAGCCGTAGGCGATCTGCAGGCTGCACAACTGATCTAACTCTCTTAGGACTTCCTACATGACCGTTTACGCAATTATCGGTGGCACCGGCCTGACCAAACTGGAAGGCCTGACCATCAGCGCTGTGCTGAATATCGACACGCCCTACGGTGCGCCATCGGCGCCGATCATGCGCGGCAACTATGCCGGCCGCGAAGTGCTGTTTCTCGCCCGCCACGGTCACCCACACCGGATTCCGCCGCATCAGGTGAACTACCGGGCGAATATCTGGGCGCTCAAGCATGCCGGGGCGGACGTGGTCGTTGCCGTCAACGCAGTGGGTGGCATTCACGCCGCCATGGGCACCGGGCACTTTTGTGTGCCGCACCAGATCATCGACTACACCCACGGCCGCGAGCACACCTTCTTTGCCGGCGAGCTGGAGCACGTTACTCATATTGATTTCAGCTACCCCTACAACGACATTCTGCGCGACCAGCTGATCGAAGCCCTGGCCGCCGAGAACGTGGCGTACAGCAGTCATGGCGTGTATGCCTGCACCCAGGGCCCGCGCCTGGAAAGCGTGGCCGAAGTGGCCCGCCTGGAACGTGACGGTGCCGATATCATCGGCATGACCGGTATGCCCGAAGCCGCCCTGGCCCGTGAACTGGAACTGCCCTATGCCTGTCTGGCTCTGGTGGTAAACCCCGCGGCGGGCAAGACCCACGCGGTGATCACCATGGCCGAGATCGAGCGGGCGCTGGATAACGGCATGGATAAAGTGCGCGCTACCTTGGCGCGGGTGCTCGCTGGCTAAGCCCTGATCACCGTCGTCCCAGCGCAGGCGGGATCCAGAATGCGCCAGGAACAGGTGCTCGGCGAAATATTCTGGGTCCCAGCCTGCGCTGGGACGACGGGTGTTTTTGTTGGGATGTTCGTAATACCCGCCTAGGACGAATACAGCGCAAGACCCCTCCGATGGAGCTACATTTCAACCAACCTCAGGTTTTGCCGCAGGTTGTTTGAACGGATGTCAGGGAACCGGCATCCATGTCTCAGCTTCAAGACTTGTTCTATCGGAGGACTCGAGATGAACAGTGCCGCCACTGTCGATGAAAGCGCCTTTCGCCGCATGTTGACCCGCAATCTGGTTTTGCCAATAGGTTCGGGGGTAGTGGGCACAGGCCTGTTTATCGCGCTGATCGCCTATCTGCTGTATGTGCTCAGTTGGGTGGAACACACCGATCAGGTTATCGCCCAGGCCAACGAAGGCTATCGCCTGACCATCGACCAGCAGGCCGGGTTGCGCGGTTACCTGCTTGCCGGCGAAGCCGAAGTGCTGGGGCCTTACGAAGAGGCGCGCAGTCGTATCGGCGACCATATGCAGGGCCTGCGCGAGTTGGTCAAGGACAACCCCGGCCAGCTCGAACGCCTGCGCGATATCGAAGACTTGCAGCAGCGCTGGGCGTTGGCCTCCGCCAAGCTGATCGAGCAGCGCCAGGCCAGCAATGCTCCGCCGGGCACGGTAAAGGTCGCGGGCGGTTCGCTGATGGACAGTATCCGCAAACACTTCAACGACTTTATCGCCACCGAGCAGCAGCTGCGTCACGAGCGCAACGAGCGCGCCAGCTTCACTGCCATTGTCACCATCAGCCTGTACGCGATCTTCAACCTGTCATTCAGCGGCCTTCTGGCCTTCTTTGGCCGCCGCGAGCTGCTGGGCCTGTCGCGCTTCTACGGCAGTCTATTGCAGCAGCAGGAGACGGTGAACGAGCAACTGCAACAACAGGCCTGGCAGCGCGAGGGCCAGTCGCAGCTGGCCGAACGTATCATTGGCCAGCCCAACACGTCCTCTATCGGCATGACGGCTTTGAGCTTTCTCGGCCACTATCTGGATATGGTGGTGGGTGCCTTTTATGTGCGTCAGGACCAGGGTCATCTGGAGCGGGTCGCCGACTACGGCTTCGACGCCGAACAGCAAAGCACGCCGCAAATTTTTGCGGACGGCAGCGGCCTGGTGGGGCAGGTGGCGGTAGAGCGACGGGCGCGGGTGATTCCGGGTCTGAGTGCCAATTACCTGAAGGTGAATTCCGGCTTGGGCAGCGACGCACCCTTGGCCGTGATGCTCGCGCCGATCGAGAACAATGGCGCGGTCAACGGGGTGCTTGAACTGGGCTTTATGCGCGAGCTGAGCGAGCGCGAGCAGACCTTTGTACGCTCCCTTACCGACGGCCTGGGCACCTCCATCGAAGTGGCGCGTTATCGCCAGCGACTGCATGAGTCGCTGCACGAAACCCAGCAGCTCAACGAAGAATTGCAGGTGCAGCAGGAAGAGCTGCGCAGCGCCAATGAAGAGCTGGAAGACCAGTCGCGGTTGATTCAGGAAGCCCAGGTCAATCTCGAGCAACAGCAAGCCGAGCTGGAGCAGACCAACGACCAGCTCAACGAACAGACCCAGTCCCTCACCCGCCAGCGCGACGAGCTGGATGAACGCAACCATGCCCTGGCCGACGCTCGCGGCGAATTGGAGCAGCGGGCCAGCGAGCTGCAGCGCGCCAGTACCTATAAGTCGGAATTCCTCGCCAATATGTCCCACGAACTGCGCACGCCGCTGAACAGTTCGCTGATTCTTTCCCGCCTGCTGGCGGACAACGGTAAAGGCAATCTGGATGAGCAACAGATCAAGCATGCCGAGCTGATCTACTCCTCCGGCAAGGACCTGTTGGCCCTGATCAACGACATTCTCGATCTGTCCAAGGTCGAGGCCGGGCGTCTGGAAATTCGCCCGGAAGAAACCTCGCTGATGCGTCTGGCGCACAGCCTGGAAAGCCTGTTCCAGCCCCAGGCTGTGGAGAAGAAACTGGCCTTTGCAGTGCGTGTGGCCAGTGATGCGCCGGTGCATTTTGTCAGCGATGCGCAGCGCGTCGAGCAGGTGCTGAAGAACCTGCTGTCTAACGCCTTCAAGTTCACCACCGCCGGCACCATCAGCCTGAGCATCGAGCCGGCCGACGGTGGAGTGGCCTTTATCGTCAGTGACAGTGGCATAGGCATCAGCCCCGAGCAGCAACAGGTGATTTTCGAGGCCTTCCGCCAGGCCGATGGCAGCATCAATCGCCACTTCGGTGGCACCGGCCTGGGCCTGTCGATTTCGCGCAACCTGGCCGAGGTGCTCGGTGGGCATATTCAGGTGCACAGCGAATCGGGCAAGGGCAGCCAGTTCACCCTGTGGCTGCCGCTCAACTATGCAGACCCGCTGCCCCCTCCGACGCTTGATCCCAATCGCCTGTTCCTGGCCCGCGAACCCAGCGCCGCCATTCACCCGGCACCCAGCGAAGCGCCGCGCAACGAGGCGCTGGGCCGTCCGCAAGCGAGCTTTCCCGATGACCGCGAGCGCCACGATATGCCCGGGCGCTGCGTGCTGGTTATTGAGGACGAGGTGAAGTTTGCGCAGATCCTCTTCGACCTGGCCCATGAGCTGCACTACCGCTGCCTGGTGGCGCACAGCTCCACCGAGGCCAACCTGTTACTGGCTACCAACCAGCCGGACGCGATCTTGCTGGATATGCGCCTGCCCGACGAACCGGGGCTGTCGATCTTGCAGCGCCTCAAGGAAGACCCGCGCACCCGGCATATTCCGGTGCATGTGATTTCCACCGACGACCGCACCGAGCTGGCCCTGCACCTGGGGGCCATCGGCTATGCGCAGAAGCCAACCACCCGCGAATCGCTGGTGGAGGTGTTCTCTCGCCTGGAGGCGCGGCTGACGCAGAAGGTGCAGCGGTTGTTGATTGTCGAGGGCGATGCCCGTCAGCGCGACAGCATTGCGCAATTGGTGGATGACCTGGAGATCGAGGTCACTGCGGTTTCCCATGGCGAGCAGGCCTTGCAGTTATTGCGACAGATGCCGTTCGATTGCATGGTCATCGACCTGGAGCTGCCGGACATGCACGGCAACCAGCTGCTGACGCGCATGGCCAGCGAGCATATCGACGCCTATCCGCCGGTGATCGTCTATGTCTCGCGGCCGCTGACCCGTGGCGAAGAAGAGAGCCTGCGCAAGCATTCGCGCTCGATCATCATCAAGGGCGCACGCTCGCCGGAGCGCCTGCTGGATGAGGTGACGCTGTTCCTGCATAAGGTCGAAGCCCCGACCGGCAGCCAGCGTCGAGCACCGAGCAAGGCAGCGCGCAACCGCGATGAGGTATTTGCCAATCGCCAGGTGTTGGTGGTGGACGACGATATGCGCAACGTCTACGCGCTGATCAGCGCTTTGGACGAGAAGGGCGTGCAGGTGGTCAGTGCCGGCAATGGCCGAGAGGCGTTGGACAAGCTGGACGAAAACCCGGACATCGATCTGGTGCTGATGGACGTAATGATGCCGGTGATGGATGGCTACGAAGCGACAAGGCGGATTCGCCAGGACGCGCGCTTTAGTAAGTTGCCGATCATTGCGGTGACGGCCAAGGCGATGAAGGACGACCAGGAACTATGCCTGAAGGCCGGGGCCAGCGATTACCTGGCTAAACCACTGGATCTGGAGCGCTTGTTTTCCTTGATTCGGGTGTGGTTGCCGCGTTCCGATATGGCCTGATTTCAGCTGTGAGTTCGACGCAATATTCTGGGTCCCAGCCTGCGCTGGGACGACGGAGTAACTGTATAAATCTCCGTCATCCCTGCGCAGGCTGGGATCCAGATGCGCAAGCAGCAGTCGTTTACTCGGTCGCTTTCTGCTCAGCAACTCCACGCTTAGGCTTAGGCGCAAACTTCGCCGCCAAGCGCATCGAGCCCACCACCACGCGCTGATACAGCGACGGCAGCAGCCGTTGCATGGCATCCAGCGCCCAGGCATCAGCACCAATCAGAATGCGCCGGTTATTGCGCAGTACACCGCGCAAAATCACCTGCGCCGCTTTGTCCGGGGTGGTGCGCAGCAACTGGTCGTTGAACTGCTGTCGTGCCTGATCCGCTGCCTGGCCGGTGACCTTGCTCAGGCTTTCATTCATCCGCGCGGTTTTGGCGATATTGGTCTTGATCCCGCCCGGGTGCACGCAGCTGGCCGATACCGCGCCGCCCGCCATGTCGAGCTCCTGGCGCAGCGATTCGGTAAAGCCGCGCACGGCAAATTTGGTCGCGTTGTAGGCGCTCATGCCCGGCTGGGCGAACAGGCCGAACACACTCGATACGTTGACGATATGGCCATCGCCCGAGGCCTTGAGGTGCGGCAGGAACGCTTTGCTGCCGTACACCACGCCCCAGAAGTTGATGTTCATGATCCATTCGTAATCGGCGTAGTCGTTGCCTTCGACTGTGCCGCCCTGGGCGACGCCGGCGTTGTTGAACACCAGGTTGACCCGACCGTGGTCGAGCACCACCTGGTTGGCCCAGGCATGCACGGCTTCACGCTCGGCAACGTTGACCTGATTTTCGGTAACGGTGACACCCAGCTTGCGCGCCGTGGCGGCGGTTTCCGCCAAGGCTTCGCTGTTCACATCGGCCAGGGCCAGGTGGCAACCCTGCCGGGCCAGGCCATAAGCCAGAGCGCGGCCGATACCGGAACCGGCTCCGGTAATCGCGGCGACTTTGTTTTCGAAGGACTTCATGCTGCCACCTCGCTGGCCTGAGCCACGGTAGGTAGATAGCCCTGAGCCGGATGGGCAGGCTGGGCGCGATTGAAATGATAGGCCGCTGGGTCGAAGTTGCGCGTCAGCAGGCGAAAGCGCCAGGTAAAGCCCGGCCATACCGTGCAGTTACGGCCACTGATCGGGTGCAGGTACCAGCTCATGCAACCGCCGGCGTTCCATACGGTTTTGCCCAACTGACCCTGGATCCTGGCGTTGAAACGCTCTTGCACGTCGCGCTTCACTTCCAGGCTTTGCAGGCTTTGCTTGTCCAGCAGCCTGAGGGCGCCGAGTACGTACTGAATCTGCGATTCGATCATATAGACCATCGAGTTATGGCCCAGCCCGGTGTTCGGCCCCATCAGGAAAAACAGGTTGGGGAAGCCGGCGGTGAGGGTGCCTTTGTAGGCCTGCGGGCCTTCGGGCCAGGTGTCGAGCAGGTCGACGCCGTCGCGGCCGAAGATCACGCCACGGGGCATGGGGTCGCTCGGGGTGAAGCCGGTGCCGAAGATGATCGCGTCGATGGGGCGCTCTTTGCCGTCCGCGGTGACGATGCTGTTGGCGCGGATCTCCTGGATGCCGTCGGTGATCACATCGACGTTCGGCTGGGTCAGGGCCGGGAAGTAGTCGTTGGAGATCAACACACGTTTACAGCCCATGGTGTAGTTGGGCGTGACCTTGGCGCGCAGCACCGGGTCCTTGATCTGCTTGTTGATAAAGGCTTTGCCGACCCATTGGGCCAGTTTCATGATCCGCGGCAGCAGGGCGAAACCGATCACCCGGCTTTCCAGCACGCCGTAAATCAGGCCGCGCCAGACCTTCTGCGCCAGTGGGAAGCGCTTGAAGCGCGCGCGTTCTTTGTCGCTGATGGCGCGGTCGGGCTTGGGCATGATCCATGGGGCGGTGCGTTGGTACAGGTCGAGCTGGCCGACCTGTTTCTGAATCCGCGGGACGAACTGGATGGCCGAAGCGCCGGTGCCGACCACGGCGATGCGTTTGCCGGTGAGGTCATAATCGTGGTCCCACTGCTGGGAGTGGAAGACTTTGCCGGTGAAGTTGTCCAGGCCATTGAGGTGCGGAATCGACGGGGTGGAGAGGGCACCCATGCCGGACACCACAAACTGCGCGGTGTAATGGTTGCCGGCGCGGTCATGGATGCGCCACAGCTCGGCCTGGTCGTCCCAGCGCATGCCGGCGACTTCGGTATGCAACAGGGTGTTATGCGCCAGACGGTATTTTTCCCAGCAGCCTTCCAGATAGCTTTTGATTTCCGGCTGGCGGGCGAACATACGCGTCCACTCCGGGTTCGGTTCGAAGGAGAAGGAGTACAGGTGCGATTGCACGTCGCAGCCACAACCGGGGTAGTTGTTGACGCGCCAGGTGCCGCCAACGCCGGCTTCCTTTTCGAACAGCAGGAAGTCGTTATCGCCTTGCTGTTTCAGGCGAATGGCCATGCCGAGGCCGGAAAAGCCGCTGCCGATAATGGCGATCTTGGTGTGCCGCACGGTGCGCGGGGTGGCGTCGGTAGGGGTGGCATGTGGTTGTGCGCCCATGAACAAGCTCCTGTTGTGATTGTTTTCGCTGTCTACAGTGTGTGTCTTGCTAACCGTGTATACAATCGTATACCTTGGCTCCATGTATACACCCGTATACCGGAAACTCAACCCAATCTTCCGTAGGGGCGACCACCTGCCATGACCACCACGGCTGAGCCATCTGCTACCAAAACCGTTACCGCCCAGGGCAAACGTTTGTTGCTGGATGCCGCGCTGCGCCTCGCGGCAGTGAGCCGTAGCCTTAGCGGTCTGGGCCTGCGGGAGTTGGCGCGGGAGGCGGGGTTGAACCCCAATACCTTCTATCGCCACTTCAAAACCGTGGACGATCTGGGCCTGGCGATGATTGCCGAGTTGGCCGCGCGCATTCGCCAACCGCTGCGCGATTTGCGTTTCGAAGCCGCCGAACGTGCGGGCCAGAACACCCCGAGCAAACTGACCTTCGGCGTTGACTTGGCCCGCGGCCAACGGGTGTGCAGCGAAACCGTAGAGCTGTTTTTCCACTACGCCGCGCAGAACCCGCAGGCCTTTATCGTTGGCGTGCGCGAACTGCACGGCAGCTCCAGGGTGCTGCGTGAAGCGCTGGAACAAATGATGGAAGGCTTCGCCAACGACATGGCCGAGGACCTCGGCAAGCTGCAGCTGCTGCCGAGCCTGGAACCGGCAGCGGTGCGCCAGGTGTCCTCGATGATCAGCCGGCAGTTGTTTCAGCAGTCGCTGGAATACATCGAACAAGTCGAGCGCCGCCCGCAGATCTGCGCACAGGCGCAGCAGCAGATTCTGATGATGTTTGCCGGGGCCACGGTGTTGCAGGCGGTGGGGGAGTTGAAGCTGTAACAGAGAACTGTAGGAGCGGCCGGCCCGGCCGCTCCTACAAGAGCGAGGTCAGATCAGCCGCTAAAACCGAGGCGGTCTTTCCAGCGTTGTTCCAGCACCTTGGTGTCGTGGTCGAACGGGTGGAAGCCGGGGCGGTAGTAGTCGAGGTACGGCAACACCAGCTTGGTCAGGAAGCCGTCACGCAGGCTGAATAGGGTGCGCAGGCCGCGGCCCCAGCTGCGCAGGTTGAACAGCTGGCGGTCTTTGCGCAGCAGGTGCACCTGGAACCAGCCGATCACGCCGAAGAAGATCACGGTGGAGATCGCCATCATTGCCACGCGGGTGAAGTAACCACCGCCGACGGCCTGGTAGGCGTCGTAACACACGGCTTTGTGCTCGTTCTCTTCAATCGCGTGCCACATCCACAGTTGGTACATCTTCGGGTCGTCGATCTGGGTGGTCAGGTCTTCGCGCTGTAGCAGTTGCTGGGCCATGGTGGCGGTGAAGTGTTCCAGGGCGCAGGTGGCGGCCAGGCGCTGTTTTTTGGTGGTGATCTTGGTCACCCACTCCAGCAGCACCTTGATGCGCAGCTCGAGCTTTTCCAAATCGATATCGTGTTGGGCGGCGTACTCGTTGTAGGTCGCGTGCTCTTTGGAGTGCATGGCTTCCTGGCCGATAAAGGCGCTGATGTCCTTTTTCAGCTGCGGCTCGGTGATGGTGTCACGCACGGCGCGCACGCTGTCGACGAAGAACATTTCGCCATAGGGGAACAGCGACGACAGGTTGTTCATGAAGTGGGTCATGAACGGGTCGTTGCTCCACCAGTACTTTTCCGTTTCGGCAAAGGTGAAGTCCATGCGTCGCACCGGAAAGCTGGCGTTGGGCTTGGTCAGTTTGGAGGGCGTTGGGATGGCGGTCATGGGAGGCTCCTGACGATCGCTAGCAAGCGATCTTTCTTGTTGTACGGCTCAGGGTTGATCACTGATTGCTTTCAATGATTGGCCCAAGCTGGCAACAGGAACACCCAACCTAAGTGCAGCGCCCCGACCAACAAGGTTGGCCGGGGCGCGCGCGGGTAACAGCTGGAATGCCGCGGTCTAGCGGTCGGAAAGCGCGAAGCTGGTCAGGCAGAAGGTTGGAATACCGGCGTCTTGCAGCTTTTCCGAACCGCCCAGTTCCGGCAGGTCAATGATCGCGGCCGCCTCGAACACCGTGGCGCGCATCCGGCGCACCAGGGCGGCGGCCGCCAGCAAGGTTCCGCCGGTGGCGATCAGGTCATCGAAGATCAGCACCGAGTCGCCTTCACACAGGCTGTCGGCGTGCACTTCGAGAAAGGCTTCGCCGTATTCGGTCTGGTAGCCCTCGGCCAAGACATCGGCCGGCAGTTTGCCCTGCTTGCGGAACAGCACCAGGGGCTTGTTCAAGGCATAGGCGATGATCGAGCCGATCAGGAAACCACGGGCATCCATAGCGCCGATATGGCTGAACTCGGCCTCGACGTAACGCTGTACGAAGCTGTCGGCCACCAAGCGCAGAGCGCGTGGCGACTGGAACAGCGGGGTGATATCGCGAAAGATCACGCCGGGCTTGGGGAAATCCGGCACGGGGCGAATCAGGGATTTGATGCTGAAGTCGTCGAAGATCATCGCTGGGGCCTGCTATTGGTTCTGACAAGGGCGCGATTCTAACAAGCCGCGCCCGACAGATCTTGCCTACTGCTCCAGATTGCCGCCCGCCAGGGCGCACAGCTGTGCCGGGTCGAGAATCTGGATTTCCTTGCCGTCGGCGGCGATCAGGTTGCTCTGCTGAAAGCGGGTAAATACGCGGGACACGGTTTCCACCGCGAGGCCCAGGTAGTTACCGATTTCATTGCGCGACATCGACAGGCGGAACTGGTTGGCCGAGAAACCACGGGCGCGGAAGCGTGCCGAGAGGTTGATCAGGAAGGAGGCGATGCGCTCGTCAGCGGTCTTTTTCGATAGCAACAGCATCATCTGCTGATCGTCGCGAATCTCGCGGCTCATGATGCGCATCAGCTGACGGCGCAGTTGCGGCAGCTGCAGCGACAGGTCGTCGAGTTTTTCGAAGGGGATTTCGCAAACGGTGGTGGTTTCCAGGGCCTGGGCCGAAGTGGGGTAGGACTCTTCGTCCATGCCCGACATGCCCATCAGTTCGCTCGGCAGGTGGAAGCCGGTGATTTGCTCGTCGCCGCCATCGGAGACGCTGAAGCTGCGCAAGGCACCGGAGCGTACGGCGAACACCGAGGTGAAGGGGTCGCCCTGGCGGAACAGGAAATCGCCTTTTTTCAGTGGCCGGCCGCGTTTGACGATGTCGTCCAGCGCGTCCATATCTTCCAGGTCCATCGACAGCGGCAGGCACAGGCCGCTCAGGCTGCAATCTTTGCAATGTACGGCTGGCAGGCCGCGGGCTTTGATCATTTCATTCATCGCAAGGCATCCTTTATAGCCAAGCACACACGAAGCGTAAGGGTATCAGCTTAACGTCCGCCCTGGCCATGCGCTTAAGTTCGCCCGCAGGCGGCCGACACCCCTGTGTGACTACGGAGGGAGAAAGCAAATGTTGCAGGTAAACAGCAGCAACGTCTTGGGCCACTTGTCGCAGCAGGTTAATACCAAGCTGGCGCGCGACCCGAGTCAACCGGTGGATATGCAGGAAGCGTTGCAAGGCATCAAGGTGACGTTGTCCGAGCAAGCGCAGAAGATCAGTTCCGCCGCTAAGGGCAGTAACGACGATATCGACAACAGCAGCCTGCCAGACGGCATCAAACAAGCGTTGAAAATGATTCGTCAGCTTCGTCAGCAGATCGCCGAAAAGCAGGCCGAGCTGCAGGCGGTGATGGCCGATCAGAGTCTTTCCGACGAAGCTCGAGCGCAGAAGGCGCAAGGTGTGCAAAGCCAGCTTGCAACACTGAACGGCGCCCTGATTACTGCCAATGGCGCGCTGTTGCAGGCGGTAAAAGAAGCAGGCCTGAGCCCTGATCAGCTTCAGGAAATGTCCGGGCTGTTGATGGCGTAAGTAGCGCTTAGTGATGCATGGCGTGGCCCATCAGCCATTGCTGATGGGGGCCGGGCAGCGTCCACAAACCGAACAGAATCACCAGTAAGCCGCCAGCCATGCGCACCTTGCGTTTGCGTAGCACGGCAGTCAGGCGTTCGGCAGCCATGCCGGTGGCCAGCAGCACCGGCCAGGTGCCCAGACCAAAGGCGAGCATCAGCAAACCGCTGTCTAGCGCATTGCCCTGGCTCGCCGCCCACAGCAACGTGCTGTAGACCAGACCGCACGGCAACCACCCCCACAGCGCGCCAAGCAGCAAGGCGCGGGGTAGGCTGGAGACCGGCATCAAACGGCTGGCAAACGGCTGGATATAGCGCCACAAGCCCCGTCCGAGGGCTTCAATGCGGGTCAGACCGCTCCACCAGCCCGCCAGATACAAGCCCATCGCAATCAGCAGCAGCGCTGCGACAATTCTCAGTACCATCACCGCCGGACTATTGGCCACGGCCCAACCGGCCATGCCGATCAACAGGCCAGCACAGGCATAGCTGAGAATTCGCCCCAGGTTGTAGGCCAGCAACAGGCGAAAGCGCCGACTGCGTTGCTCCGGTGGAATGGCCAGGGTCAGGGCCCCCATCAGGCCGCCGCACATGCCCAGACAATGGCCGCCACCGAGCAGGCCGAGAATCACTGCCGAGACCAGCAGCGGCACCAATTCAAGCACGCGGCGGCTCCTGTTTGTCGTCAGGCTGTTCATGGCCGCTGGCCTGGTCGACGCCGGCCAGGTGATTGGGGTCCTGGTCGTCGAACAGGATGCTGTGGGCCGGCCCATCCAGGTCGTCGTACTGGCCGCTGTTGACGGCCCAGAAGAAGACAAAGATGCACACCGCGACGATCAGCAGGGCTATCGGAATCAGCAGGTATAAGGCGGGCATACAGGCTCCGGGCAGTCAGGCGCTGCCAGCACTGGCAGGCAGAGCGCGATGGCGCGTCAGGCGCAAGGCATTGAGTACCACGGTCAGCGAGCTGACCGACATACCGACCGCCGCCCACACCGGCGTGATCCAGCCCAGCGCGGCGAACGGCAGCATCAGGCCATTGTACAGACCGGCCCACAACAGGTTCTCGATGATCACGTGGCGGGTCCGTCGGGCCAGGGCAAAGGCTTGCACCAGGGCATCCAGGCGGTTGGACAGCAGCACCGCATCGGCGCTGGTTTTCGCCAGGTCAGTGGCCGAACCCATGGCCACGCTGATATCGGCCGCTGCCAGCACCGGTACATCGTTGACCCCGTCACCGAGCATCAGCACTTTGCGGCCCTGGCTGTGCAAGGTGTGCAGCATCGCCAGCTTGTCATCCGGGCGTAGCCCGCCATGGGCTTCGTCGATGCCCAGTTCAGCGGCAACGCTGTTGACCATAGGAGATGTATCGCCTGAAAGCAGCAGAGTTTTCCAGCCCCGCGCCTTGCAGGCCGCCAACAGGGCTGGGGCATCGCTGCGCAGGCGGTCGTCGAGGACCAACCAGGCCAACGGCCCTTCGTTATCACCCAGCAGCAACCATTGACCGGGTTCCGCAGGCATCGCCGGCACCGGCTTGCCGCTCAACTGCGCGACGAAACTGGCCTGGCCGATACGCAGGCGGCGGCCGTCGACCACGCCTTCCAGCCCTAGCCCTGGCACGCTGTTGACCGACTCGGCCGCCGCCGGTGCCTGGCCAAAGGCGCGGGCAATCGGGTGTTCGGAGTGGTTTTCCAGCGCCGCCGCCAGCGCCAGGCAGCTATCGTCGTTGTCACTGCCCAAGGGGCGAATGGCGCGCAAGGTCAGGCGGCCCTCAGTGAGGGTGCCGGTCTTGTCGAAAATGACCGTGTCGATCTGGTTCAAGCCTTCCAGCACATGGCCGCGGGTAAGCAGCAGGCCCAGCTTGTGCAGGGTGCCGGTGGCGGCGGTAAGGGCGGTGGGCGTGGCCAGCGACAGGGCGCAGGGGCAGGTGGCAACCAGCATGGCCAGCACCACCCAGAAGGCCCGGCTGGAATCCAGCTGCCACCAGACGGCACCGATCACCACCACCAGCATCAGGGTCGCCAACAGGAACCACTGCGCGGCTTTGTCGGCCATTTCCGCCAGGCGCGGTTTGTCGGCCTGGGCACGGTCGAGCAGGCGGACGATGGCGGATAGCCGGGTGTCATGCCCCAGCGCCTGCACTTCAACATGCAGCGGCCCCTCGACGTTGAGGGTGCCGGCGGTGACCAGATCGCCGACCGCGCGTGGCAGCGGCAGGTATTCGCCCGTCAGCAGCGACTCATCGACGCTGGACTGCCCTTGCACAATGCGCCCATCCGCCGGTACCACAGCGCCAGGCTGAATCAGCACGTGCTCGCCCAGTTGCAGTTCGCGCAGCAGAATGCGCTCGCTCTGACCCTCGGCGTCCAGACGCAGGCAGGAGGCCGGGAGCAAGTTCACCAGCTGCGCGGTGGCTGCAGCGGTGCGCTGGCGAGCCCGTCGTTCGAGATAACGCCCAGCCAGCAGGAACAGGGCGAACATGCCGACCGCATCGAAGTACAGCTCGCCGACGCCGGTGATGGCGGTCCAGATGCCCGCCACATAGGCGCTACCGATGGCCAGGGATACCGACACGTCCATGGTCAGATGGCGGGTGCGCAGGTCGCGCAAGGCACCTTTGAAAAACGGTGCGCAGCTGTAGAACACGATGGGGGTGGTGAGGAACATCGCCACCCAGCGCATGATCTGGTGCAGCTCGGGGCTCAGGTCGATATTGAATTCCGGCCAGGTAGCCATGGTCGCCATCATCGCCTGGAACCACAGCAGCCCGGCGACGCCCAGCTGGCGCAGGGTCAGACGGTTTTCGGCGGCCAGTTGCTCGGCAGCCCGATCAGCCTGGTAGGGGTGAGCGGCGTAACCGATATGGCGCAGCTCACCGAGCAGCGCGCTCAGCGGCAGTTGGCTGTCGGCCCAACGCACCTGCAAACGGTGGTTGGACAGGTTCAGGTGCGCCTCGGCCACCGCCGGCAATTGCCGCAGGCGATGCTCGATCAGCCAGCCGCAGGCGGCGCAGCTGATGCCTTCCAGAAGCAAGGTGGTCTCGGCAAGATCGGCGTCGTGATGAACGAAATCTTTCTGTACGTCAGCGCGGTCGTAGAGTTCCAGCTCATCCTGCAGTTGCTGCGGCAGGGCCTGCGGGTTGACCGAGGCTTCGCTGCGGTGGCTGTAGTAGCTCTCCAGGCCGCCGGCAACAATGGCTTCGGCCACGGCCTGACAGCCGGGGCAGCAGAATTCACGGCGCTCGTTGAGCACGGGTGCGCAAAAGCGGCTGCCGGCAGGAACCGGCAAGCCGCAGTGGTAGCAGGGCAGGGGCGCGCTCATGGGCTTAACGTTGGGTTTCGGCACCCGGAATAGGCTCATCGCCGAGTTTCAGTTCGACGCCAGCGCCGACTTTCTCTTCTTCGAACAGGCGCCAGGTTTGTTCGCCTTGCACGCCGAGCAGTTCGACGAAGCGACGGCCTTCGACGGCTTCCGGCAGTTGGCCGATATAGCGATCCGGCTGGCTGCTGCTGCGTTTCAGGGTCAGGTGGCGGTCTTTGTCGGCCTGGGTCGGCGAGATCAGGTTCATCTCCAGGCTTTCCGGGCGGCTGTCGCCACTCAGCAGCAGGCTCACTTCGCCGGTCACTTCGTCCAGGGTGGCGCGGGCTTCCAGGTGCAGGTCCTTGGCCAGACGTTCACGGTCCAGGGAGCGGCTGATGCCTTTGCCGGCTTCGTAGTAGTTGTCGGTCACCAGCGTGTCCTGGCCATCGGCGGCGATAAACACCATGTGCATGGTCAGGGCCACCGAGGTGGTCAGCATGCCGATGATGATCCAGGGCCAGATGTGTTTGTACCAGGGACTGCTTGCTGTTGCGGGCATTGGTTGTCTCTCTGAATCGGTGACCGGTATTTACGGGGCGCTAGTGTAGGGCGCAATTGGCTCAGCGCATATGCGGGCCAATAAAGCGGCTCTTGGTTTCCACATGGGTGTCGGGGTTGTCGGCGCTCTCCAGGACGAAGATCACTTCGTTGGTGCTCGACGGCAGTTTCTCCGGTGCCACCGACAGCTCGATGGGCTGGGAGATGATTTCCCCGGCATCGACCTTGAACTCGCGTTTGCCGGCCAGTTGCAGATCATCCAGGCCCTTGGCGCTGAGCGCATAGGTGTGCGGCTGCTGGTCCTTGTTCATGATCTTCAGGTTGTAGACGTTTTCGATGCGCCCTTCGGCGTTTTCGCGGAATAGCACCCGGTCTTTGCTGACGTCGAAGCCCACCAGCGGGCGCAGTACGAAGGCCGTGGCCAAAAAGGCCATCATCGCCAGCAGGACCACGGCATAGCCGATCAGCCGTGGACGCACCAGGTGAGTCTTCTGCCCGGACAGGTTGTGCTCGGTGGTGTAGCTGATCAGGCCGCGTGGGTACTCCATTTTGTCCATGATGGTGTCGCAGGCGTCGATACAGGCGGCGCAGCCGATGCACTCGATCTGCAGGCCGTCGCGGATGTCGATGCCGGTGGGGCAGACCTGAACGCACATGGTGCAGTCGATGCAGTCACCCAGGCCTTCGGCTTTGTAATCGGCGTTTTTCTTGCGCGGACCACGGCGTTCGCCGCGGCGCGGGTCGTAGGAAACGATCAGGGTGTCTTTGTCGAACATCACGCTCTGGAAGCGCGCGTAAGGGCACATGTAGATGCACACCTGCTCGCGCAGCCAGCCGGCGTTGCCGTAGGTGGCGAGGGTGAAGAAACCGACCCAGAAGTAGGCCCAGCCATCGGCTTCGCCGGTAAAGAAATCGATGGTCAGGTCGCGGATCGGCGAGAAGTAGCCGACAAAGGTCAGACCGGTGACCAGACCGATCAGCAGCCACAGGCTGTGCTTGCTGAATTTGCGCAGAAGTTTGTTGGTGCTCATTGGCGCCTTGTCGAGCTTCATGCGCTGGTTGCGATCACCCTCGGTGACCTTTTCGCACCACATGAAAATCCACGTCCATACGCTTTGCGGGCAGGTGTAGCCGCACCACACGCGGCCGGCGAATACGGTGATAAAGAACAGGCCGAAGGCGCTGACGATCAGGATGCCGGACAGCAGAATGAAGTCTTGCGGCCAGAAGGTGGCGCCGAATATGTAGAACTTGCGCTCTGGCAGGTTCCACCACACGGCCTGGTGGCCGGCCCAGTTGAGCCAGACAGTGCCGAAGTAGAGCAGGAACAACCCGGCGCCGCCAAGCATGCGCAGATTGCGGAAGAAACCGGTGAAGGCGCGGGTGTAGATTTTTTCCCGGGAAGCGTAGAGATCAACGGACTTATCCGCAGACTTGGCGGGCGGGGTGATGTCTTGAACAGGAATCTGCTTACTCATCGGGCGTACCACGGCAGTGGAAAGAGCCTCGTCGATACGTGCCGACGGAGGTCAAGGCGACTAGTGCGCTCTGAATTATACGCGCTGATTGCAGGGTTAATGCTGCGACGTGAAGTCGCGTAAGGCTTGAGTTAGTGCGGGGCAGAGGCGGAAGGGCGGAGCGAGTGAAGCGAGGGGGTTGCATCAGGAGCCTGCTGGGCAGGCTCCTAAGCAATTTCTTACGAGGCTATTACTCGGCTTGCTGTTTGGCAGCATCCGAGGTGTTGCCGTGGGACAGGCTGTAGACGTAAGCCGCCAACAGGTGAACCTTGTCCTTGCCTTGCAGTTGTTCCTGGGCAGGCATCACGCCCTGACGACCGTAACGGATGGTCTGCTGCAGCTGAGCGAAGCTCGAGCCGTAGATGAACGCCGCTGGGTGGGTCAGGTTAGGTGCGCCCATTGCCGGGGTACCTTTGCCTTCCGGACCGTGGCAAGCCACGCAGTTGGCGGCGAAGATTTTCTGGCCGTTGGCAGGATCTGCCTTGGCATCTTCCGGCAGCTTGCGGCCGTCCAGTTGGGTCAGAACGAAAGCCGCTACGTCACGCACGCCCTGGTCACCGATAACGGTGCCCCAGGCCGGCATCACCGCGTGGCGACCGCCGAGAATGGTGGTTTCGATGGTGGCTGCTTCACCGCCCCAGCGCCAGTCGGCGTCGGTCAGGTTAGGGAAACCATAGTTGCCCTTGGCGTCGGAACCGTGGCAAACCGAGCAGTTGGAGGCGAACAGACGGCCACCCATCTTCAGGGCTTGTGGGTCTTTGGCCACTTCTTCAATCGGCATGGCGGCGAACTTGGCGAAGATCGGACCGAACTTGGCGTCAGCCTTGGCCATGTCCTTTTCCCACTCGTGCACACCGGTCCAGCCTGGCTGACCATTCGAGAATTCCTGCTTGGTCTCGTTGTTCAGGTAGGAGTAGCCCGGCAACACACCTTTCCAGTTGCCCAGGCCCGGGTAGAGCACCAGGTAACCGAGGGCGAAGATGATGGTCAGGACGAACAACATAAACCACCACTTGGGCAGCGGGTTGTCGTATTCCTCGATGCCATCGAAGGAGTGGCCGACGGTTTCGTCGGTAGTTTCAGCACGTTGGCCTTTGCGCGTGGACAGAAGAATCCAAGTCAGCGTGGCGATAGTGCCCAGGGTAAGTACAGTGACGTACAGACTCCAGAAGAGGGTCATTCTTTGTTACTCCTAGAAGCTTGCTCTTGCTCGACGTGCTTGATGGCTTCGGGATCATCCGCGAACGGCAGAAGGGTGGCTTCGTCGAAGTCTTTCTGCCGGCGGCCACTGAAAACCCACAGCGCCAGGCCGACGAAAGCAACCATCACCACTACGGTGCCAAGACCGCGAATCATCCCGATATCCATCACATGTCACCGTTTGCTTTTGATGATGGTGCCCAGACCTTGCAGGTAGGCAACCACAGCATCCATTTGAGTTTTGCCTTTGACCGCAGCTTGGGCGCCGGCAATGTCTTCGTCGGTGTAAGGCACGCCCATGGAACGCAGAACTTCCATTTTCTTGGCGGTGTCTTTGCCGTCGAGCTTGTTTTCTACCAGGAACGGGTAAGCCGGCATGATCGACTCAGGTACTACGTTGCGCGGGTTGTACAGGTGCGCACGGTGCCAGTCATCGGAGTATCGGCCACCAACGCGGGCCAGGTCCGGACCGGTACGCTTGGAACCCCACAGGAACGGGTGGTCCCAAACGCTTTCACCGGCTACCGAGTAGTGGCCATAACGTTCGGTTTCAGCGCGGAACGGACGGATCATCTGCGAGTGGCAGCCGACACAACCGTTGGCGATGTACACGTCACGACCTTCGAGTTCGAGGGCCGAGCGCGGTTTCATGTTTTCTACAGGCTTGTTGGTAACGTCCTGGAAGAACAGCGGCACGATCTGAGTCAGGCCGCCGATGCTTACGGCGATAACCATGAAGAAGGCCAGCAGGCCGATATTCTTCTCGACTACGTCATGATTTCTCATCAGTGAGCTCCAACTACAGCGATCTGAGCGGCGGCTTCTGCTTCAGCTGGCTGGGAGGCGCGCACGGTACGGAAGGTGTTGTAGGCCATCAGCAGCATGCCGGAGGCGAAGAACGCACCGCCGAGTGCCCGCACGATGAAACCTGGGTGGCTGGCTTGCAGCGCTTCAACGAAGGAGTAGGTGAGGGTGCCGTCTTCGTTGATGGCACGCCACATCAGGCCCTGGGTAATACCGTTGACCCACATGGAGGCGATGTACAGCACGGTACCGATGGTAGCCAGCCAGAAGTGCGCGTTGATCAGACCAACACTGTGCATCTGCGGACGGCCCCAGAGTTTCGGGATCATGTGGTACAGGGCACCGATGGAGATCATCGCCACCCAGCCGAGAGCGCCGGCGTGTACGTGGCCGATGGTCCAGTCGGTGTAGTGCGACAGCGAGTTGACGGTCTTGATGGCCATCATCGGGCCTTCGAAGGTCGACATGCCGTAGAACGCCAGGGAGACGACCAGGAAACGCAGGATCGGGTCGGTGCGCAGCTTATGCCAGGCGCCCGACAGGGTCATCATGCCGTTGATCATGCCGCCCCAGCTCGGAGCCAGCAGGATGATCGACATGGCCATACCCAGCGACTGAGCCCAGTCCGGCAGAGCGGTGTAGTGCAGGTGGTGCGGACCGGCCCAGATATACAGGGTGATCAGCGCCCAGAAGTGCACGATGGACAGGCGATAGGAGTAGATCGGGCGCTCGGCCTGTTTCGGCACGAAGTAGTACATCATGCCCAGGAAGCCGGTGGTCAGGAAGAAACCCACGGCGTTGTGGCCGTACCACCACTGGATCATCGCGTCGGTCGCGCCGGAGTACAGCGAGTACGACTTGAACAGCGAAACCGGCAGCGACATGTGGTTGACGATGTGCAGCATCGCCGTCACCAGAATGAAGGCACCGTAGAACCAGTTGCCGACATAGATGTGCTTGGATTTGCGCTTGATGATGGTGCCGAAAAACACCGCAGCGTAGGTCACCCAGACCACCGCCAGAAGGATGGCCAGCGGCCATTCCAGTTCAGCGTATTCCTTCGAGGTGGTGTAGCCGAGCGGCAGGGTGATACCCGCGCCGACGATTACGGCTTGCCAGCCCCAGAAGTGGAAGGCTGCCATGCTGTCTGAGATCAGACGAGTCTGGCAGGTACGTTGAACTACGTAGTACGACGTAGCAAACAGAGCACAGCCACCGAAGGCGAAAATCACCAAGTTGGTATGCAGAGGGCGCAGGCGACCAAAGCTCGTCCACGGCAGACCGAAGTTCAACTCCGGCCATACCAGTTGCGAGGCGATGAAGACGCCCATGCCCATGCCAAGGATCCCCCAGACCACCGTCATGATGGCGAACTGGCGGACCACCTTATAGTTATAAGCAGTCGGACTGATTGCTGTGCTCATTCTAAGGTTCCACGGTTTAGGGTGTTTTTTAGGGGTAAAAATCGGCGGCAAGTATGAGGAAACGACGTAGTCATTGCAACGCCACAGGCCGCAGCGATAAGGCTTTCAGGCACCTGAAACAAGTTATTTCCACCTCTAAATGAGGTTGGTTCTCAGCTGTCTGCCCTTATCCCTAACCGTCAACGAATGTGTCCCATGCCTCATAGCAAACACTGACGGCTAATGCGCCAGCTTAGTAGATGAAAACGCACCATGAACGTTACCGGTCGTCAGGGTGCGACACTGGGTCGCATCGGGACTAAAGCCGGGCTTGGCCATTCGGTCAGCTTGTTCGGTGCGTCAATTTGCGCAGTCGCTGCTAGGTTTTGCTGTGCCAGTGAGCATGACCCGCAGTCCGTCGCGCCATGCTCACCGAGCAGCAATCCCTTACTGCTGGGGCGACAGACTCAGTACATAAGCGGCCAGCACATGCACCTTGTCGTTACCCAGAAATTGCTCTTGCGCCGGCATCTGGCCATTGCGGCCGTGACGGATGGTTTGTTGCAGTTGGGTAAGGCTGCTGCCGTAGATCCAGCCACCCGGATGAGTGAGGTCGGGAGCACCCATGACGGCGGTGCCTTTGCCCTCTGGTCCGTGGCAGGCTACGCAAGTGCTGGCATAGGTGGTCGCGCCGGCGTTCAGGTCGGCATCGCTTTGCGCCGGCAATGGCAGCCCCGCCAGTTTGGTACGCACATAAGCGGCGACATTTTTTACCCCCGCATCGCCAATCACCGGGCCCCAGGCCGGCATGGCCGCCATGCGGCCGTGGAGGATGGTGGTTTTTACCGTTTCGCTATCACCGCCCCAGCGCCAGATGTTGTCGGTCAGGTTGGGGAAGCCGACCGTGCCTTTGGCATCCGAGCCGTGGCACACCGAGCAGTTGGTGGCGAACAGACGGCCGCCAATCTTCAGCGCTTCCGGATCCTTGCTCAGTTCGTCCAGCGGCATGGCAGCCAGGCGGGCGAACAGCGGGCCGTACTGCGCGTCGGCCTTGTCCACTTCGCGTTGCCATTGATTCACCTGGGTCCAGCCATCGCTGTACCCCAGCAATACACCTTTCCAGTTGCCCAGGCCGGGGTAGAGCAGCAGATAGACAAAGGCAAAGAGGATGGTGCCGACAAACAGCAGGAACCACCAACGGGGCAACGGATTGTCGTATTCCTCGATGCCATCGAAGGCGTGGCCCATGGTTTTGTCGCCACCGTTGGGGGTTTCCCCGCTGCGGGTGGAAAACACCAGCCAGAGCAGGGCGAACAGGCTGCCCAGGGTCAAAAAGCAGACGTACCAACTCCAGAAAACAGTCATTTCACAATTCCCCTGCTCAGCGCTTGTTCTTGATGGTGGTGCCGAGCACCTGGAGGTACGCAACCACTGCATCCATCTCGGTTTTGCCCTGGACGGCGGCGCTGGCACCTTCGATTTCGGCGTCGGTGTACGGCACGCCCATCAGGCGCATCACTTCCAGCTTCTTCGCGGTGTCCTTGCCATCCAGTTGATGCTGAACCAACCAGGGATAGGCCGGCATCTTCGACTCCGGCACCACGTTGCGCGGGTTGTACAAGTGCGCGCGGTGCCAGTCATCCGAGTAGCGGGCACCGACGCGGGCGAGGTCCGGGCCAGTGCGTTTGGAACCCCACAGGAACGGGTGGTCCCAGACGCTTTCACCGGCTACCGAGTAGTGGCCATAACGTTCGGTTTCGGCGCGGAACGGGCGGATCATCTGCGAATGGCAGCCGACGCAGCCTTCGCGGATATAGATGTCGCGACCTTCCAGTTGCAGGGCGGTGTAAGGCTTCATGCCATCCACCGGCTTGTTGGTCACGTCCTGAAAGAACAGCGGCACGATTTGCGTCAGGCCACCGATGCTGACTGCCAGCACCATGCACAGCACCAACAGGAACACGTTCTTTTCGAGTACTTCATGTTTGCTCATGGCCGCTCTCCTCAAGCCATCTGCGCGGCGCTGGCCATTTCGGCCGGCTGTGCGCTGCGCACGGTGCGCCAGGTGTTGTAGGCCATCAGCAGCACGCCGATGAAGAAGATCGCGCCACCGACCATGCGCACGATATAGCCAGGGTGGCTGGCTTCCAGCGCTTCCACGAAGGAGTAGGTGAGGGTGCCGTCGCTATTGATCGCACGCCACATCAGGCCCTGAGTGATGCCGCTGACCCACATCGAGGCGATGTACAGAACGGTGCCGATGGTGGCCAGCCAGAAGTGCGCGTTGACCAGGCCCATGCTGTACATCTGCGGGCGACCCCAGAGTTTCGGGATCATGTGGTACAGCGCGCCGAAGCTGATCATCGCCACCCAGCCGAGGGCCCCAGCGTGAACGTGGCCGATGGTCCAGTCGGTGTAGTGGGAGAGGGCGTTGACGGTCTTGATCGCCATCATCGGACCTTCGAAGGTCGACATGCCGTAGAACGCTAGGGAGACCACTAGGAAGCGCAGGATCGGGTCGTCGCGCAACTTATGCCAGGCACCCGAGAGGGTCATCATGCCGTTGATCATGCCGCCCCAGCTGGGTGCCAGCAGCACCAGAGACATCACCATGCCCAGCGACTGCGCCCAGTCCGGCAGCGCGGTGTAGTGCAGATGGTGGGGGCCGGCCCAGATATACAGCGTGATCAGTGCCCAGAAGTGCACGATCGACAAGCGATAGGAATACACCGGGCGATTGGCCTGCTTGGGCACGAAGTAATACATCATGCCCAGAAAGCCTGCGGTGAGAAAAAAGCCCACGGCGTTGTGCCCGTACCACCACTGGATCATCGCGTCAGTCGCGCCGGAATACAGGGAGTAGGACTTGGTCAGGCTGACCGGTACTTCCAGGTTGTTGACGATATGCAGCACCGCCACGGTAAGAATGAACGCCCCGTAGAACCAGTTACCGACATAGATATGCTGGGTCTTGCGCTTGAGCAGGGTGCCGAAGAACACCACGGCGTAGCCGACCCACACGGCGGTGATCAACAAGTCGATGGGCCATTCCAGCTCTGCGTATTCTTTCGAACTGGTGTAACCCAGTGGCAAACTGACCGCAGCCAGTACGATTACCAGCTGCCAGCCCCAGAACGTGGCGGCGGCCAGGCGTGGCGCGAACAGGGCGGTCTGACAGGTGCGTTGCACGGTGTAGTAAGACGTGGCGAACAACGCGCAGCCGCCGAAGGCGAAGATCACGGCGTTGGTATGCAGCGGACGCAGACGCCCGAAGCTGGTCCAGGGCAGGTCGAAGTTCAGTTGTGGCCAGACCAGTTGGGAGGCGATGAATACCCCCAAGCCCATGCCGACGATGCCCCATACCACCGTCATAATGGCGAACTGGCGAACCACCTTATAGTTGTAGGCAGTCGTGGTTGTTGTGCTCATGTCAGGCCCATCCGCGGATTTCTCTAGTTGTTGAAGGCGAGGCGAAGCATGGCGAAACCGACCAGCGGCGATATTGATCTGTATCAAGCGCCTTCAGGCGCTCTGGACGCGCCCTTGTGGCTATGGAGCAGGCCGCAGGACAAGGCGCGGGCGACCCTGATCCTGGCCCATGGTGCCGGGGCACCGATGGACAGCCCGTTCATGAACGCGATTGCCGCGCGCCTGGCCGCGCAAGGCTTGGCTGTGCTGCGCTTCGAGTTTCCCTATATGGCGCAGCGTCGGCTCGATGGCGGCCGCCGTCCGCCCAATCCGCAGGCGCGTTTGCTGGAACATTGGCGGACGGTATATGCCGAGGTGCGCCAACAGGTCGCAGGGCCGTTGGCCATCGGCGGCAAGTCCATGGGCGGGCGGATGGCCAGCTTGCTGGCGGACGAATTGGGCGCGGATGCGCTGGTGTGCCTCGGCTATCCGTTCTATGCGGCGGGCAAGCCGGAGAAACCGCGGGTAGCGCATCTGGCTGAACTGCGCACGCCAACCCTGATCGTGCAGGGCGAGCGGGATGCCTTGGGCAATAAAGAGATGGTGGCGCAGTACGCCCTGTCTGCGCAGATTGAGGTGCTGTGGCTGGCAGCGGCGGATCATGACCTCAAGCCGCTGAAGGCATCGGGGTTTAGCCATGAGCAGCATCTGGATAGCGCGGCGCAGCGGGTTGCCGCATTCACCCACCAGCATCGCGGCTGAAGTCGCTCCTACGGGACCACACAGGCCCTAGGAGCGGCTTCAGCCGCGATTGGCGGTCAGCGGTTAAACCGCTCCACCAACGCCGATTGCCGTTGCGCGGTGATGGTCAGTTCCTTGCTCAGTTGCGCGGTATTCTGCGCTTCGCCGGAGGTCTGGTCGGCCAAGTGAGCAATGGTGGTGATGTTCTGGTTGATCTCGTCGGCCACGGCGCTTTGCTCTTCCGCGGCGGCGGCGATTTGGTCGGCCATGTCGGCGATATTGGCTACGGCATCGCTGATCCCGGCCAGGGCCTGGTCGGCTTGCAGTACGCGCTCAACCCCTTCATCGGCCTGTTTGCGGCCGATTTCCATGGTCAGTACGGCTTCTTCGGCGGTGCGTTGCAGCTTGGCGATCAACTGGTGGATCTGCCCGGTGGATTCCGCCGTGCGCTGGGCCAGCGAACGCACTTCATCGGCCACCACGGCAAAGCCGCGGCCCATTTCACCGGCACGCGCAGCTTCGATGGCGGCGTTAAGGGCGAGGAGGTTGGTCTGGTCGGCGATGCCTTTGATCACGTCCACTACGCCGCCGATTTCATTGCTGTCCTGGGCCAGGCGGGTCACGGTTTCACCGGTTTCACCCACCGACACCGACAGGCGCTGGATGGCGTCGCGGGTTTCGCCGGCGATGGCGCGGCCCTGGCCGGTCAGGCGGTTGGCCTCCTGGGTGGCGATGGCGGTGCGTGCCACGTTGCTGGCCACTTCCAGGGTGGTGGCGGCCATTTCGTTGACGGCAGTGGCCACCTGTTCGGTTTCCACCCGCTGACGCTCCAGGCCCTTGGAGCTGTTCTGCGCCAGGGTGTCGGCCTGACGGGCTTGTTCGGTCAGGTGTTCGGCGCTGTCCTGCAGACGGGTCAGGCAGGTTTTCAGGCGCGATTCCTGGCTGAGCATGGCCATTTCCAGACGCGCCTGAGGGCCGCGGCTGTCGGTGTACATGGTGGCGATCAGTGGGTCGGAGTTGCTTTGTTCGGCCAGGCGCAGCAGACGGCGGATGCCCCGTTGCTGCCAGTTCAGGCCGATCAGACCCAGGGGCACCGAGAGCGCGGCAGCCAGCAGAAAGCCCCAGTGCGAATCGAGCCAGATGCCGACCATAAACCCGACCTGGCTGAGCAGAATAAAGGGTGCCCAGTTCTGCAGAATCGGCAGCCAGAAGTTGCTCGACGGTATGGCCGCCTTGCCACTGTTGATGCGTTGGTACAGCGCTTCGGCGCGGCGAACCTGTTCAGCGGTGGGCTTGATGCGCACCGATTCGAAACCGATTACCTGGCTGTTTTCCAGTACCGGCGTGACGTAGGCGTTGACCCAGTAGTGGTCGCCATTCACGCAGCGGTTCTTGACGATGCCCATCCACGGTCGGCCCGATTTCAAGGTGGTCCACATATGCGCAAACACCGCCGGCGGCACGTCGGGGTGACGAACCATATTGTGCGGTGAGCCAATCAGTTGCTCGCGGGTGTAACCGCTGATATCCACGAACGCATCGTTGGCGTAAGTGATTTCGCCCTTGAGGTCGGTGGTGGAGATCAGACGCTGCTGAGCGGGGAAGGTACGTTCACGTTGGGTGACGGGCTGATTGTTGCGCATGGGGCTGTATCCGTAATGTCCGTGCCGTTCTGATCGGCCGCTGCCGAGCAAAGTTGAGAAGAAATTTCTGACGTCAATATTTCCACGCAGTGTAACCAGATTTGAACTGGCGCACAGTTTTCAAGGCCGTAGGCTCAACCCGCCGGCAACCCAGGCTCTTCCAGAGGCCGCCGGTCAGAGCCTTCGCAGGTTACCCAGCGATCAATTGTCGCAGCACGTAATGCAGGATGCCGCCGGCGCGGAAGTACTCCACTTCATTCAGCGTATCGATGCGGCACAGCACCTCGAACTGCTCCTGTTTGCCGTCTTCGCGGGTCAGCGTCAGCGGTAACTGCATCAGCGGTTTCAGTTCGACGTTGTCCAGACCGCCGATGCTCAGGGTTTCCTTGCCGGTGAGGCCAAGGGTCTTGCGGTCCTGACCATTGCCGAACTGCAACGGCAGTACGCCCATGCCCACCAGGTTGGAGCGGTGGATGCGCTCGAAGCTTTCCGCCAGCACCGCCTTTACCCCGAGCAGGTTGGTGCCTTTGGCGGCCCAGTCGCGGGACGAACCGGTGCCGTATTCCTTGCCGGCAATCACCACCAGCGGTGTGCCTTCCTGCTGATAACGCATGCTTGCATCGTAGATCGCCAGCTTCTCGCCGCTGGGTATATGCAGGGTGTTGCCGCCTTCTTCGCCGCCGAGCATTTCATTGCGGATACGGATATTGGCAAAAGTGCCGCGCATCATCACTTCATGGTTGCCGCGCCGTGAGCCATAGGAATTGAAGTCCTGGGCCTGCACGCCTTTTTCCTGCAGGTAGCGTCCGGCCGGGCTGCTGGCTTTGATATTGCCGGCGGGGGAGATGTGGTCGGTGGTCACCGAATCACCGAGCAGGGCAAGAATGCGCGCCCCGGCGATATTGCCTATTTTCGGCGGTGCCTCGGTGATGCGTTCGAAGAACGGCGGGTGCTGGATATAGGTGGAATCGGCCTGCCACTCATAGGTATCGGCATCCGGCACCTGGATGGCTTGCCACTTGTCATCGCCAGCGAAGACCTCGGCGTACTCCTTATGGAACATCTGGGTGTCGACTTTCTGAATGGCCTCGGCGATGTCCGCTTGGCTGGGCCAGATATCGCGCAGGTACACAGGTTTTCCGTTTTTATCCGTACCGAGCGGGTCGGCGCTGAGGTTGATCCGCACGGTACCGGCCAATGCGTAGGCCACCACCAGGGGCGGCGAGGCCAGCCAGTTGGTTTTCACCAGTGGATGGACGCGACCTTCGAAATTGCGATTGCCGGAGAGCACCGAGGCCACGGTCAGGTCCGACTGCTGAATGGCTTTTTCGATGGGCTCGGGCAGCGGCCCGGAGTTGCCGATGCAGGTGGTGCAGCCATAACCCACCAGATCGAAGCCGAGGGCGTCGAGGTACTGAGTTAGGCCGGCGGCGTTGTAGTAGTCGGTCACCACCTTGGAGCCGGGGGCCAGCGAACTTTTCACCCAGGGTTGACGTTGCAGGCCTTTCTCCACGGCCTTTTTCGCCAGCAGACCGGCCGCCATCATCACGCTGGGGTTGGAGGTGTTGGTGCACGAGGTGATGGCGGCGATCACTACCGCCCCATCTTTCAGGCGGTGGGTATGCCCGTTGAATTCGTATTCCACGCCGGTCACCAGCGAGTCATCGTGAATCGCCGTGCCGCCCCCGCCCTCGCTCAGCAAGCGCCCTTCATCCGTGGGCACCGGTTTGATCTGGAGGCCGAGAAAGTCATCAAACGCTTTGCTGACGTTGGGCAGGGCGACGCGGTCCTGCGGACGTTTCGGCCCGGCCAGGCTGGCTTCGACGGTGCCCATATCCAGGGCCAGGGCATCAGTGAACAGCGGCTCGTGGCCCGGCTCGCGCCATAGGCCCTGGGCTTTGCTGTAGGCCTCGACCAACGCCACCGTGGCATCCGGCCGGCCGGAAAGGCGCAAATAGCCGAGGGTGATGTCGTCCACCGGGAAGAAGCCGCAGGTGGCACCATATTCCGGGGCCATATTGGCGATGGTGGCGCGGTCCGCCAGGGGCAGGGTGGCCAGGCCGTCGCCGTAGAACTCGACGAACTTTCCGACCACGCCTTTCTTGCGCAGCATCTGGGTGACGGTCAGCACCAGGTCGGTGGCGGTGATGCCTTCCTTCAGCTTGCCGCTGAGTTTGAAGCCGATCACCTCGGGAATCAGCATCGACACCGGTTGCCCGAGCATCGCCGCTTCCGCCTCGATACCGCCGACGCCCCAGCCCAACACACCGAGGCCATTGATCATGGTGGTGTGCGAATCGGTGCCGACCAGGGTGTCGGGGAAGGCGAAGGTCTGGCCGTCTTCCTCTTTCGTCCACACGGTGCGGCCGAGGTATTCCAGGTTGACCTGATGGCAGATGCCGGTGCCCGGCGGCACCACGCTGAAGTTATCGAAGGCGTTCTGGCCCCAGCGCAGGAACGCATAACGCTCGCCGTTGCGCTGCATCTCGATCTCGACGTTCTGCTCGAAGGCGCTGGCGCTGGCGAATTTGTCGACCATCACCGAGTGGTCGATCACCAGGTCCACCGGGGACAGCGGGTTGATCTTCTGCGGGTCGCCGCCGGCTTTGGCCATGGCCGCGCGCATGGCGGCGAGGTCGACCACGGCGGGCACGCCGGTAAAGTCCTGCATCAGGACACGGGCCGGGCGGTACTGGATTTCACGTTCGGAACTGCGGGTTTTCAGCCAGTCCACCAGGGCCTGGATATCCTCGCCGGTGACGGTTTTGTTGTCTTCCCAGCGCAGCAGGTTTTCCAGCAGCACTTTCAGTGACATTGGCAGTTGGTCGAGGCTGCCCAGGGTTTTCGCCGCCTGCGGCAGGCTGAAATAGGTATAGGTCTTGTCACCTACGGTGAGGCTTTGACGGCTATTGAGACTGTTCAGGGACGGCATTGCTCATCTCCTTAGGGGGCCCACACGGTAGGGGCGGGGTGCGCAGTGCGGCTGCGTCGAAGAGGGAAAAGACAGATCAAGCCTAGCTGGCGCTGAAGCTTTCGCCCGCTGCGCCTGACCCCTTCAACTGACTGCCCTTGAGCGCCAGGGGTTCCAACTCGGCTATCATGCGCGCCCTGAGGAGAACGCCTGATGACCACTTTGTTGCTGCACTGCCGCCCCGGTTTCGAAAGCGAGGTGTGCGCTGAAATAAGCGACCACGCCGCCCGCCTGGATGTGGCGGGGTACGCCAAGGCCAAACCGAATAGCGCCTATGCCGAATTCATTTGCACCGACGCCGACGGCCCTGAGCGTCTGATGCGTGGCCAGCGCTTCGCCCAGCTGATTTTTCCCCGCCAGTGGGCCCGTGGGCAGTTTATCGACCTGCCGGAAACCGACCGCATCAGCGTATTGCTCAGCCATCTGCAGGACCTGCCGGTGTGCGGCAGCCTGTGGTTGGAAGTGCTGGACACCAACGACGGCAAAGAACTGTCGAACTTCTGCAAAAAATTCGAAGTGCCGCTGCGCAATGCCCTGAAAAAGGCCGGGCGTCTGGTGGATGACGAGCGCAAGCCGCGCCTGTTGCTGACCTTTAAAAGCGGCCGCGAAATGTTCCTCGGACTGGCTGAAAGCAATAACTCGGCGTTCTGGGCCGGCGGTATTCCCCGTCTGAAATTCCCCCGCGAAGCGCCGAGCCGCTCGACCCTCAAGCTGGAGGAGGCCTGGCACCAGTTCATTCCGCGGGAGGAATGGGATGAGCGTCTGAACGGCGATATGACCGGCGTTGACCTGGGTGCCTCGCCAGGCGGCTGGACCTACCAGCTGGTCCGCCGCGGTATGCTGGTGACCGCTATCGACAACGGGCCGATGGCTGAAAGCCTGATGGACACTGGCCTGGTGCAGCATCTGATGGTTGATGGTTTCACCTGGACACCCAAGCAGCCGGTGGACTGGATGGTCTGCGATATCGTCGAGAAGCCGGCGCGCAACGCCGCCTTGCTGGAAACCTGGATAGGCGAGGGGCATTGTCGCGAAGCGGTGGTCAACCTGAAGCTGCCGATGAAACAGCGTTACGCCGAAGTGAAGCGTTTGCTCGTACGTCTCGAAGAAGGCTTCAAGGCCCGTGGGGTAAAGGCCAGCATCAGCTGCAAGCAGCTGTACCACGACCGTGAAGAAGTTACCTGTCACCTGCGTCGGCTAAGCAAATAGCCACGCCCGTTACCGGAGTTGTTTATGTCTGAATTCGATCCCGCTGCGCTGCTGGACGGCACCCTGGATGCCACCGGCCTGTTCTGCCCGGAGCCGGTGATGATGCTGCACAACAAAGTGCGCGACCTGCCGGCTGGCGGCTTGCTCAAAGTCATCGCCACCGACCCCTCGACCCGCCGCGATATTCCCAAGTTCTGCGTGTTCCTCGGCCATGAGCTGGTGCAGCAGCAGGAAGAGGCGGGCACTTACCTGTACTGGATTCGCAAGAAAACCGAAGGTTAGCGCCCCCGTAGGAGCGGCTTTAGCCGCGATGCTTTTAATCTGAGCAGCGTCGCGGCTAAAGCCGCTCCTACGGGACCGAAGTCAGGCACGAGCATCGTGAATCCTGATGCGCTTCTTGGCGCTGCGCATCAGGCGCACCGTCAACATCACCGCCGCGCACGTCAGCCCGACGATCAACCCCTGCCACAAGCCCTTCGGCCCGCTCGGCGCGCCGAACCAGTGCGACAGCCCCAGCGCGTAGCCCACCGGCAGCCCAATGCCCCAGTAAGCAAACAGCGTCATGACCATGGTCACCCGGGTGTCCTGATAGCCGCGTAGCGCGCCGGCCGCCGTTACCTGCACGGCATCGGAGAACTGGTACAGCGCGGCGAATACGATCAGCGCCGAGGCGACCTGAATCACCCTGGGGTCGGGCGTGTAGATCGCCGCAATCTCGCTGCGCAGGTTAAGCATGACGGTGCAAAACAAGGCGGCAAATGCCAGCGCAGTAAGAATCCCCACGCCGGCGACAAAGCGCGCCTGGCGTGGGTCGCCAGCGCCAAGGGCGTGGCCGACCCGCACGGTGACGGCCATGCCCAGGGCATACGGGATCATGAATGTGAGTGAGCTGAAGTTCAGCGCCACCTGGTGGCCGGCGACCACGTCGGCACCGAGGCTGCCGATCAGCAGCGCGATCACGGCAAAGATGCTCGACTCGGCAAACACCGCAATACCAATCGGCAGGCCGATGCTCAGCAGGCGTTGAATCGGCTCCCAGCGCGGCCATTCGAAATGGCTGAACAGCCCGGCGTTTTTATATACCGGCGCCCAGCGCACCCAGGCCAGCATGGCGAAGAACATGCACCACATCGCCACCGCCGTGGCCCAGCCGCAGCCCGCGCCGCCGAGGGCGGGCAGGCCGAAGTGGCCATAGATAAAGACGTAGTTCAGCGGGATATTCAGCAGCAGGCCGAGCAGGCCGATCATCATGCTCGGCCGGGTACGGCCCAGGCCGTCGCTGAAGCAGCGCAGCACGTAGTACAGCGCCACCGAAGGAATGCCGCAGCCGATGCCGTACAGATAGATCATGGTCGGGCCGATCAGCTCCGGATCGACCTTCATCACCCGCAGCACCGGCTCGGCATTCCATAGCAGCACGCCCGCCGTGATGCCGACCACCAGCGCCAGCCACAACGCCTGGCGTACCAGGGCACCGATCTCGGTTTCCTGGCCGGCGCCAAAGCGTTGCGCCACTTTCGGGGTGGTGGCGAGCAGGATGCCGGTCATCAGCAGAAACACCGGTACCCAGATCGAATTACCCAGGGCTACCGCGGCCAGGTCGCGAGGGCCGACGCGGCCGGCCATGACGGCGTCGACAAAACCCATCGCCGAGTGCGACAGCTGGGCGATCATGATGGGCAGGGCAAGGACCAGCAGGGTGCGCAATTCGCGCATAGAGCGATTGAGGCGGGATTCGCGGGCGATCACAGGGCAGTCCGTTTCTGTTATCAAGAGCTATCAAGTGCGCACTGTATCGGCAGTGGTGGCCGGGCACTGGCTTTTGTCCGAGTCTGCTTTTGTGGTTAAAAAGCGCTTGAGGCGCGTGCTGCGCCAGGACAGAGCTTGCAAAGGAGCGGCGAGTTTAGCCTTTGACGCAGCAGTCAGGAAAGGGTCAGACGCAATCCGCCGTCGCCCCGCGCCGGCTTACGCCCTAGAATGGCCGCCAGCCTTCTGGAGCCTGTCATGCGAATTCTTGCCGACGAGAACATCCCCCTGCTGGACGAATTTTTTGCCGAATTCGGCGAGATCGAACGCCTGCCCGGGCGCGCTTTCGACCGCGCCGCCGTGGCCCGCGCCGACGTGCTGCTGGTGCGTTCGGTAACCCAGGTCAATCGCACCTTGCTGGAGGGCAGCAAGGTGCGTTTTGTCGGCACCTGCACCATTGGCACTGATCATCTGGATCTCGATTATTTCGCCGAACAGGCTATCGGCTGGTCCAGCGCGCCGGGCTGCAATGCCCGCGGTGTGGTGGACTACGTGCTCGGCAGTTTGCTCAGCCTGGCCGAGGTCAGTGGCGCTGATCTGGCCCAGCGCACCTATGGCGTGGTGGGCGCGGGGCAGGTCGGTGGGCGTCTGGTGGATGTCCTGCGCGGTCTGGGTTGGCAAGTGCTGGTGTGCGACCCGCCCCGCCAGGCGGCGGAGGGCGGCGACTATGTCAGCCTGGAGCAGATCATCCAGCGTTGCGATGTGATCAGCTTGCATACGCCCTTGATCGCCAGTACTCGCCATCTGCTCGACGCCGAGCGCCTGGCCCGGTTGCAACCCGGCACCTGGCTGATCAATGCCAGCCGCGGCGCGGTGGTGGATAACGCGGCCCTGCGCGATCTGTTGCGCCAGCGCGACGATCTGGACGCGGTGCTGGATGTCTGGGAAGGCGAGCCCCAGGTCGACCCCGATCTGGCCGAGCTGTGCCTGCTGGCCACCCCGCATATCGCCGGCTACAGCCTGGACGGTAAATTGCGTGGTACAGCGCAGATCTATCAAGCCTTCTGCGCGCATTTCAAACTGACACCCCGAGTTGAGCTGGACGATCTGTTGCCCGCCTATTGGCTTACCGAGTTTGGTCTGGATGCTGCCACGCCGGTACCGGTGGCGCTGGCTTCGCTATGCCGGGCGATTTACGACCCGCGTCGCGACGATGCCGATTTCCGCCGCAGCCTGGTGGGCAACGCAAGCGAGCGCAAAGCCGCGTTCGACGCTCTGCGCAAGCATTACCCGGCGCGACGGGAGATCGATGGTCTGCATGTGAAATTGAGCGGCGAAGCGCCAGCGCTGGCGCAGCTGGTGCGGGCGTTGGGTGGCACCTTGGTATAGCGGGGCGGAAATTGCCTTTTTGCAGGAATCGCGGCTCAAGCCCCTCCCACAGCGAAAGGTGCGGGCTCATAGCAATGAGAGCCCTGTGGGAGGGTTAGCCGCGATGTTTTTAATCTTCGATCAATCCTGTTCAGGCTCGCCCAGCGCCGCTTCTTCCAGTTGTTCGCAGGCCTGTTGAACCATGCCTTCGGTAATCGGGATTTCCCGGCCCTGGGCATCGATGATGGCACCGCCCACAGGGTGCTGGGGTGGCAAAGGTACAACGCGGCGTTCAGCGGTATGCAGGGTGTGCAAGCTCATGGCCTGTCTCCTCATCAGGTGGTGTGCCGAGGGTAGTCGGCACAGATGAAAGCCCAATGACAAACACGCCACCGCGTGCCGCCATCCCTTCAACTGGGCATTGTTTTTGTGAATCAACGTGGGCCAACTAGTTCCCACTTTTTGAGGGGCGTATGTCGGTTTTTCATCTGGGTCTGATCATCAATCCGCTGGCCGGCCTGGGTGGCCCGGCTGGCCTTAAAGGCAGCGATGGCGTGGCCGTCGAGGCGTTGGCCCGTGGCGCTGAGCCGCGCGCCGCAGAGCGTACCCGGGTGGCGTTGGAGCTGCTGGTGCCGCTGCGCGAGCGTTTGGAGTTTCTGACGTTTCCCGGCCCCATGGGCGGTGAACTGCTGGCCGAGATGGGCTTCAAGCACCGCCTATTGGGCGAGTTAAGCGCTGGCGAAACCACTGCGGATGACACCCGTAACGCTGTGCAGGCGCTGCAAGCCAACGGTGTCGCCTTGCTGCTGTTTGCCGGCGGCGATGGCACGGCGCGGGATGTCTGCGCCGTGGCCCGGGAGGGGCAGGCGGTGTTGGGTATTCCCGCCGGGGTGAAGATTCAGTCCGGCGTCTATGCGATCAGCCCCCGTGCCGCTGGCGAGTTGACCCGCCGTCTGGTGGAAGGCGGCCTGGTGCGCCTGGGCCAGGGCGAAGTGCGCGATATCGACGAAACCGCCCTGCGGGCCGGCCGGGTAGCGGCGCGCTGGTACGGCGAGCTGAGCGTGCCGCAGGAAGGCGGCTTTGTGCAGCAGGTGAAGCAGGGTGGCATGGAGTCCGAGGAGCTGGTGCTCAGCGAGATCGCCGCCTGGCTGGAAGACACCTGGCAACAGGATGTGCGCTACGTGTTCGGCCCCGGTTCGACCCTGCATGGCCTGGCCCATAACCTCGGGCTGCAAACCACTTTGCTTGGCGTCGATGTGATTGAAAACGGCCGGGTGCTGGCGCTGGATGTGACCGAGGCGCAGCTGTTCGAACGGGTGCACGGCAAACCGGCAATGCTGCTGGTCACCGCCATTGGCGGCCAGGGCCATATTCTCGGGCGCGGCAACCAGCAGATCAGCCCGCGTGTGCTGCGCAGCATTGGCTTGGACAACCTGCGGGTGGTGGCGACCAAGCGCAAACTCGCCACTCTCGAAGGTCGGCCGCTGTTGGTGGATAGCGGCGATGCGCAGTTGGACGACAGCTTCCCCGATGTGGCCAAGGTGTGGGCCGGGTACAAGGAGGAGTTGCTCTACCCCGTCGCTACTTTTCCGGGCTTGACGTTGCCCCTGTAGGTGCGGCTTCAGCCGCGCTGGCCGGGCCTGAAAAAAAGATCAACAGCATCGCGGCTGAAGCCGCTCCGACAGGAGAATGCAGGCCTCTGTGGGATCAATGTCAGCTCAATGATTTCTTTGTTTGCCGCTTGTTGTCCGTCCCAACCGTCCCCATCTACCACGCTAGCCTTCCTCTCTCTGCGAGCCCCGCATGATCTCCATTTTGTCTTCCCGCCAGCGCAAGGCGCTGCGCATGACCCGCGAGTTTGTGGCGCCCTATCGCTGGCAGGTGATCGGTGCCCTATTTGCGCTGATGTTTACCGCCGGCATCACGCTGTTTATGGGGCAGGGGGTAAAGCTGTTGGTGGACAAGGGTTTCGCTACCCAGTCGCCGCAGATGCTCAACCAGTCCATCGCGCTGTTTATGGTGCTGGTGGTGGCCCTGGCGGTAGGCACCTTTACCCGTTTTTATCTGGTGTCGTGGATTGGCGAACGCTTTGTCGCCGATATCCGCAAAAAGGTCTTCAACCATCTGATCACCCTGCATCCGGGCTTCTACGAGAGCAATCGCAGCTCGGAAATCCAGTCGCGGCTGACCGCCGACACCACCTTGCTGCAGTCGGTGATCGGTTCCTCGCTGTCGTTGTTTCTGCGTAACGCGCTGATGCTGGTGGGCGGCATCGTGCTGCTGTTTGTCACCAACCCCAAATTGTC
Source organism: Pseudomonas sp. TE3786 (assembly GCF_054057335.1). Taxonomy (NCBI): domain Bacteria; kingdom Pseudomonadati; phylum Pseudomonadota; class Gammaproteobacteria; order Pseudomonadales; family Pseudomonadaceae; genus Pseudomonas; species Pseudomonas sp. TE3786. The sequence continues at coordinate 201,977 of NZ_JBSRZF010000006.1, read as the reverse complement.
GTTGATCGTGATTGCCGCGTTGCCGCTGGTGATCGCGCCGATCCTGATTTTCGGCCGGCGGGTGCGCAGCCTGTCACGCCTGAGCCAGGACCGGGTCGCCGATGTCGGCAGCTATGTCGGCGAAAGCCTGGGGCAGATCAAGACCGTGCAGGCCTATAACCATCAGGAGCAGGACAAACGCCGCTTCGGCAGCACGGTGGAGGAGGCTTTTGAAACCGCGCGCAAGCGTATTTCCCAGCGCGCCTGGCTGATCAGTGTGGTGATTCTGCTGGTGCTCGGTGCCGTCGGGGTGATGCTTTGGGTGGGTGGCATGGATGTGATCGCCGGGCGTATCAGCGGCGGTGAGCTGGCGGCGTTTGTGTTTTACAGCCTGATTGTCGGTACCGCCTTCGGCACCCTGAGCGAGGTGCTGGGCGAGTTGCAGCGCGCGGCCGGGGCCGCCGAGCGGATTGCCGAGTTGCTGCAGGCGCGCAGTGAAATCAAGGCACCGAGCAATGATCTACTGGTGTTGCCGGAGCGGGTCAGTGGCCGTATCGAGCTGGATGCACTGCGCTTTGCCTATCCGACCCGCCGCGATCGGTTTGCCGTGGATGGCATCAGCCTGCAGATCGAACCGGGGGAAACCCTGGCCCTGGTCGGGCCGTCCGGGGCGGGCAAATCGACCCTGTTCGACTTGCTGCTGCGCTTTTTCGACCCGCAGGAAGGGCAGATTCGCGTTGAAGGCCTGCCCATCGCCCAGCTCGACCCCAGCGATTTGCGCCGCTGCTTTGCCCTGGTGTCGCAGAATCCGGCGCTGTTCTTTGGCAGTGTCGAGGACAACATCCGCTATGGCCGTGCCTCGGCCAGCCAGGCAGAAGTGGAAGCGGCCGCCCGTGCTGCGCATGCCCATGAGTTCATCATGGCCCTGCCCGAGGGCTACAAAACCCACCTGGGGGATGGCGGTTTAGGTTTGTCGGGCGGCCAGCGTCAGCGCCTGGCGATTGCCCGTGCCCTGCTGGTGGAAGCGCCGATCCTGCTGCTGGACGAAGCCACCAGCGCCCTCGATGCCGAAAGCGAACACCTGATTCAACAGGCGCTGCCGACCCTGATGGCCGGGCGTACCACCCTGGTGATCGCCCATCGCCTGGCCACGGTGAAAAGCGCGGATCGCATTGCGGTGATCGACAAGGGTCAGTTGGTGGCCCTGGGCAGCCACGCGCAGTTGGTCAGCAGCAACCCGCTGTACCGCCGGCTGGCCGAGTTGCAGTTCAATACCATCGAGGGCGAGGCGGACGTCACTCAGCCCGCTTGATATCCCGCGGCTGGTTCTTCGCCGGCTGCGGTTTTACGGTCAGGGCCACGCCAAGGGCAGCCACGATGATTGCGCCAATCGCCAGCCATTGGGTGTGGCTGAGGCGCTCCTGCAGGAAGATCAACCCGGACAGTGCCGCAATCGCCGGCTCCATGCTCATCAAGGTGCTGAACGTACGCGCCGGCAGGCGGGTCAGGGCAAACATTTCCAGGCTATAGGGCAGGGCGGTCGACAGGATTGCCACGCCAATCGCCACCGGCAGCAGGCTGATATGGAACATGGCGCTGCCCGCTGAAAACACGCCGATGGGAAACACGATCACCGCAGCGACCACGGTGCCCAGGGCTACGGTGTGGTTGCCGTGCTCGGCACCGGCGCGCTGGCCGAAAATAATGTACAGCGCCCAGCACACGCCGGCACCGAGTGCCAGGGCGATGCCGGTGGGGTCGAGCTGGGTGTCGGTGGGGTTGATCGGCAGCAGCAAGCCAATGCCCAGAACCGCCAGGGCAATCCAGACAAAATCGATAAAGCGCCGCGACGACAGCATCGCCAACACCAGTGGTCCGGTGAACTCCAGCGCCACGGCAATGCCCAGCGGGATGGTTTTCAGCGCCATATAAAACATCAGGTTCATCACGCCCAGCGAGGCACCGTAACCGATCAGCGAGGGCAGTGCGGCGCGGTTCAGGCGTGTGCGCCAGGGCTGCATCACCAGGCACAGAATGATTGCTCCCAGGCTCAGGCGCAGGGCTGAAACGCCCTCGGCACCAACGGCCGGGAAAATGCCCTTGGCCAAGGCTGCGCCGCCCTGAATCGAGCTCATGGCGATGATCAGCAGCAGAATGGGGAGGGCGATGGAGACAGCGGGTTTGGACCCAGGCATGGGAGTGTCCGGTTGCAGCGTGGCAGTGAGCAAGAGGGTGGTGCGGCGAATCGTGGCTTTAGCCGCTCCTACGGACTGCACAATCCGTAGGAGCGGCTAAAGCCGCGATCCACAAGTCGGGCGGCTTTAGCCGCTCCTGATTTTTTATAGACGCTTAACGGGTGAAACTCAGCGGTACTCGCACAGGTAGGCGGTATCCACGGCGACTTTCAGCTGGAACTTGCTGTTGGCCGGCACGGTGAACTTGCTGCCGGCTTCAAAGGTTTCCCAGGCATCGTTGCCTGGCAGCTTCACAGTCAGGGCACCGGCCACGACATGCATGATTTCCAGCTGGCTGGTGCCGAATTCGTATTCGCCAGCGGCCATCACGCCGATGGTGGCCGGGCCTTGGGCCATGCCGAAGGCGATGGATTTGACGGTGCCGTCGAAGTACTCGTTGACCTTGAACATGGCGGTTTCCTTGAAGGGACGAAAAAGGGTCGGCCAGTATGCCCAAGCGTGTTGCCCTCGTCACCCTCGTGGCGCTTGCAAAGGCGCGGTCTTAACTGGCTGGCAGGGCCAGAGGCAACAGCCGCGCGGTGTTGCGCGCATCTTCCAGGGCGCGGTGCTGCTGGCCCTGAAAGCTCAGACCAGCCAATTGCAGCGCGGTGTTCAAACTTACTGGCTTCTGCAACTGCCGCGCCTTGGCAAAACGCTGCTTGAGGTTGAGGTGCGGCACCGCGCTGAGCAGGCTGCTGAGCTGGTGCTGCTGCCAATCCTGTTCCAGCTGTTTGCGGTCGTAGTCGCCCCAGCTGGCCCAACCCACCAGGCGCGGTTGATGGGCGGCCAGCCAGCGCTCGAACAACGGCCAGACAGCCGCCAGGGGCGCGGCGGTATCGACGTTCGTCTGGGTGATATGGGTCAGCTGTTTGCAGAAGGTGGTGAGGTGCGGGCGCCGCAGCGGGCGGACGAAACGCTGGAAATGGTCGACTTCACGACCCTGCGCGTTCACCAGGCTGGCGCCGATTTCGATGATTTCCATGTCTGCAACCGGCCAGCCACCTTCTTCTGTGGTGGCCTCCAGGTCGATCACCAACCAATATCCCATGGTTCTCTCCGTCCGTTGGGCAAGCAGTATGGAAGGCCTTTCGACGCCCCGCAAACCCCATGCCAGGGGCCTGCGCGGGTTTTGACCGAGAAGCCGGGGGATTTTCTCCCGGTCAATTCGTCAGGGCGCTCTAAGCTTGCTGTAACCCAATGAAGGAGATGAGCAATGGCGACTGTGGCATTTATCGGGCTCGGCACCATGGGATTTCATATGGCTGGCCACCTGGCCTGCGAAGGGCATCAGGTGACCGTGTACAACCGCACGGCGGACAAGGTAGAGCTGTGGTGCGACGAGTTTGCCGGCGAAAGCGCCGAGACCCCGCGTGAGGCAGCGCAGGGGGCCGAGCTGGTGATGACCTGTGTGGGCAATGACCAGCATCTGCGTGCGGTGTTGCTGGGCGAAAGCGGCGCGTTTGCCGGTATGGCAGCGGGCAGCGTGCTGGTGGATCACACCACGGCCTCTGCCGATATCGCCCGGGAAATGGCCACCCTGGCCGCCGAGCGCGAGCTGGGCTTTCTCGATGCGCCGGTGTCGGGCGGCCAGTCCGGTGCCGAAAGCGGCATGCTGACGGTGATGGTCGGTGGCGATGCGGCGCTCTATCAGCGCGCGGCACCGGTGATCGAAAGCTACGCCAAGCTGGTCCGGCTGATGGGGCCGGTGGGCAGCGGGCAACTGACCAAGATGGTCAATCAGATCTGTGTCGGCGGCTTGCTGCAGGGGCTGGCCGAGGCGCTGCACTTTGCCCGCAAGTCCGGGCTGGATGTGCAGAGTGCGATGGAAGTGATCAGCCAGGGCGCGGCGCAATCCTGGCAATTGGAGCACCGCTACCAGACCATGCTGGAAGACAAATTCGACTTTGGTTTTGCCGTGGACTGGATGCGCAAGGATTTTGCCATTGTCTTCGAAGAGGCCCAGCGCAACGGCGCGCAATTGCCGATCACCCAGTTGGTGGACCAGTTTTACGCCGAGGTGCAAGGGCAGGGCGGCGGGCGCTGGGACACCTCCAGCCTGATTACCCGTCTGAAGTAGGCCGCTGGCGGCTTTGCGGCGTCCGACGGCACAGGTAGAATCGCCGCCCGTTACCGGCTGCAGCCTGTCTGCCCGGAGCGATCAGAACCTCACGAGGTAGTTGTCGTCATGATTTGCCGCGCCGGCTGCGGTGCCTGTTGCATCGCCCCCTCCATCAGCTCGCCGATTCCCGGTTTGCCCAATGGCAAGCCGGCTGGCGAACGTTGTTTGCATCTGTCGGTCGATAATTTGTGCGCGTTGTTCGGCTTGCCCGAACGGCCGGCGGTGTGTTCCGCATTTGGTGCAGATCCCGAGGTGTGCGGTGACAGCAGCGACGAGGCGATTCGTCTGCTCGGCTGGCTGGAGCAAGCCACCGCGCTCGGTGTGGGTTCTACCCTCCAATAACGTCAGGGGCGTACCGCGTACCCTGGGTTTCATCAGTAAGGAGTTCGTGATGGGTTTGCTAAGTCGTGTGGCGGGCGTTTGCGCCCTGAGTCTATTGGCCTCTGCTGTGGCCCAGGCCGAAGACTGGAAAGTGGCCAAGGACGAAGACGGCATCAAAGTCTTTCTCAGCGAAGTCCCGGGCTCGCAGTACAAAGCCTACCGTGGCGTTACCACCATCAAGAGCGATATCGCCACCCTGCGCAAATTGCAGGAAGACGTCAGTGGCTCGTGCAAGTGGATCTTCCAGTGCAGCGAGCAGAAGCTGATTAAAAGCGAAGGTGCCGAAAGCTGGACCTACACCCGATTCAGCCCGCCGTGGCCGGTAACCGCACGGGATTCGATCATCCACGTCACCACCACTGAAGAAGCCGACGGCAGCGTGCTGCGCAAACTCGAAGGCTTGCCCACCTACCAGCCGGAAGAGAAGGGTTATGTGCGCGTGACCAAGGTCGACGGCTTCTGGAAAATGACGCCCAAAGGCGCGGGTGAGGTGGAAGTGGTGTACCAGGTGACCACCGAGCCGGGCGGCAGCGTGCCGTCATGGTTGGCCAACAGTTTTGTAGTGGATGCGCCGTTCAAGACCCTGCAGGGCATGAAAGAGCGCGCAGAGAAATAAAGGCAATTCCGTAGGAGGCTTTGGCCGCGAGGCTTTGCGCAGGCAAGGGCAGCGCGGCTGAAGCCGCTCCTACGGGGCGCGTAGACAATAAAAAACCCCGCCGAAGCGGGGTTTTTTATTGCTGCATGCAGCTTACTTGCGGTCTTTCAAGGCAGTGATATCGCGCTGCTCGTAGCCGGTGTAGAGCTGGCGCGGACGGCCAATCTTGTACGGGCTGGAGAGCATTTCTTTCCAGTGCGAAATCCAGCCGACGGTCCGCGCCAGGGCGAAGATCACGGTGAACATGCTGGTCGGAATGCCGATCGCTTTGAGGATGATGCCCGAGTAGAAGTCGACGTTCGGGTACAGGTTGCGTTCCTTGAAGTACGGATCGGTCAGGGCGATCTCTTCCAGGCGCATGGCCAGTTCCAGCTGCGGGTCGTTCTTGATGCCGAGTTCTTTCAGCACTTCGTCGCAGGTCTGCTTCATTACGGTGGCGCGTGGGTCACGGTTTTTGTAAACCCGGTGACCGAAGCCCATCAACTTGAACGGATCATTCTTGTCTTTGGCCTTGGCGATGAACTTGTCGATGTTTTCGACGCTGCCGATCTCGTCCAGCATGGTCAGTACGGCTTCGTTGGCACCGCCGTGGGCAGGGCCCCAGAGTGCAGCGATACCGGCAGCGATACAGGCGAACGGGTTGGCACCCGAAGAGCCGGCCAGACGCACGGTGGAGGTGGAAGCATTCTGTTCGTGGTCGGCGTGGAGGATAAAGATCCGATCCATTGCCTTGGCCAGTACCGGGCTGATCGGTTTGATCTCGCACGGGGTGTTGAACATCATGTGCAGGAAGTTTTCAGCGTAGGTCAGGTCGTTACGCGGGTACATCATGGGTTGGCCCATGGAGTACTTGTAAACCATCGCGGCCAGGGTTGGCATTTTTGCCACCAGGCGAATGGCCGAAATCTCGCGGTGTTGCGGGTTATTGATGTCCAGCGAGTCGTGGTAGAACGCCGAGAGGGCACCGACTACGCCACACATGACGGCCATCGGGTGGGCGTCGCGGCGGAAGCCGTTGAAGAAGGTTTTCAGCTGCTCGTGAACCATAGTGTGGTTTTTCACGGTGCTGACGAATTTGGCTTTCTGTTCGGCTGTGGGCAGTTCGCCGTTCAGCAACAGGTAGCAGGTTTCCAGGTAGTCGGACTGCTCAGCCAATTGCTCGATCGGGTAGCCGCGGTGCAACAGGATGCCTTTGTCACCATCGATATAGGTGATCTTCGACTCGCACGAGGCGGTCGACATAAAGCCAGGATCAAAAGTGAAATGGCCCGTGGCGGTGAGGCCCCGTACGTCTACAACATCGGGACCAACGGTGCCGGATAAAACGGGCAGCTCGACGGGGGCTGCGCCCTCGATGATCAACTGCGCTTTTTTGTCAGCCATGTGTGGCCTCCTATTTATGCTTGAAATCACCAGACTGCCCCCCACGCAGGGCCCGCCACACTATAGAGAGATAAATTCCAAAGTCAATTTGCGAGAACCCATATGCCAGAAGGGTTGCAGCGGTGTTTGCCATTGAATTTCGCGCTATTTACGCCTTTTATTCGTCGAGCGCAATGAGCGGTTTGGGGTAGGCCTTTTCGTTGTCATTAGTAACCTAACTGTCTATACTCCCCCACCGACCGCCAGGGCCGTTAAAGCCTTTATTCTGGTGGTTGTCACTCCCGGGGCAGTGGGTCTGACCAGTGCACTTCCCGACAACTTTGCCCTGATTGTTAGGGGCCCTTCCGTGTGAAAAAAGCCGTGAATAGCCAAAGACCTGTAAACCTAGACTTAAGGACGATCAAACTCCCAGTCACTGCTTACACGTCCATCTTGCACCGGATTTCCGGTGTCATTCTCTTCGTGGGCCTCGCTGTGCTGTTGTATGCACTCGACAAGTCCCTCGAATCCGAGGATGGCTTCAAGCAGGTGGCCGCGTGCCTGGCCAGCCCTCTGGCCAAGTTTGTGATTTGGGGCCTGCTCTCCGCTCTGCTGTATCACTTGGTGGCCGGTGTACGCCATCTGATTATGGACGTGGGTGTTGGTGAGACGCTGGAAGGCGGCAAACTGGGCTCGCAAATCGTACTCGTCGTTTCGGCGGTAGTGATCGTGCTGGCGGGAGTGTGGATATGGTAACTAACGTCACGAACTTTTCGCGCTCCGGGCTATATGACTGGATGGCCCAGCGCGTGTCTGCGGTTGTACTCGCGGCTTACTTCCTCTTCCTTATTGGATACCTCGTGGTTCACCCAGGCCTGGACTACACCGTCTGGCATGGTCTGTTCTCGCAGAACTGGATGCGCATTTTCAGCCTGCTGGCTCTGGTTGCTCTGGGCGTTCACGCCTGGGTTGGTATGTGGACGATCTCCACGGACTACCTGACCCCTATGGCGTTGGGCAAATGGGCGACCGGTGTGCGTTTTCTGTTCCAGGCAGCGTGTGGCATTGCCATGTTCGCGTACTTCGTCTGGGGCGTGCAGATTCTTTGGGGTATCTGATTCATGGCTAACATTAATACGCTTTCCTTCGATGCCATCATTATTGGTGGTGGCGGTGCCGGGATGCGCGCCGCACTGCAGCTGGCCCAGGGCGGCCACAAGACTGCAGTAGTCACCAAGGTGTTCCCGACCCGCTCGCACACTGTGTCGGCGCAGGGCGGCATCACCTGCGCCATCGCGTCGGCCGACCCGAACGATGATTGGCGCTGGCACATGTACGATACCGTCAAGGGTTCCGACTACATCGGTGACCAGGACGCTATCGAATACATGTGTTCTGTAGGCCCGGAAGCCGTGTTCGAACTGGAACACATGGGTCTGCCGTTCTCCCGTACCGAACAAGGCCGCATCTATCAGCGTCCGTTCGGTGGCCAGTCGAAAGACTTCGGCAAGGGTGGTCAGGCTGCACGTACTTGCGCCGCCGCTGACCGTACCGGTCACGCCCTGCTGCACACCCTGTACCAGGCCAACCTGAAAGCCGGCACCGTATTCCTCAACGAGTACTACGGCGTCGATCTGGTGAAGAATGAAGAGGGTGCCTTTGTCGGCATGATCGTCATCTGCATCGAAACCGGCGAAACCTCTTATGTACGCGCCAATGCCACTGTTCTGGCAACGGGCGGTGCAGGCCGTATCTACTCGTCCACCACCAATGCCCTGATCAACACCGGTGACGGCGTTGGTATGGCGCTGCGTGCTGGCGTGCCGGTACAAGACATTGAAATGTGGCAGTTCCACCCGACCGGTATCGCCGGTGCCGGTGTACTGGTTACCGAAGGCTGCCGCGGTGAAGGCGGTTACCTGATCAACAAGCACGGCGAGCGTTTCATGGAGCGTTACGCTCCGAACGCCAAAGACTTGGCTGGTCGTGACGTTGTGGCCCGTTCGATGGTTAAAGAGATCATTGCCGGTAACGGCTGTGGCCCGGATGGCGACCACGTAATGCTGAAACTCGATCACCTCGGTGAAGAAGTTCTGCATAGCCGTCTGCCAGGGATCATGGAACTGTCCAAGACCTTTGCCCACGTTGACCCTGCTGTAGCGCCAATTCCGGTTGTTCCAACCTGCCACTACATGATGGGCGGCGTTGCCACCAACATTCATGGTCAGGCGATCACCCAGGACGCCGAAGGCGTTGACCAGATCATTCCAGGCCTGTTCGCTGTAGGCGAAGTGGCGTGCGTATCGGTACACGGTGCCAACCGTCTGGGCGGCAACTCGCTGCTCGATCTGGTGGTGTTCGGTCGTGCTGCTGGTCTGTTCCTGGAGCAAACGCTGAAAGAAGGCGTCGACTACTCACGCGCTCGCCAGTCCGACATCGACGCTGCCATGGCACGTCTGGATGGTCTGAACTCGCGTACTGACGGTGAAGACGTCGCTACCCTGCGCAAAGAACTGCAAAGCTGCATGCAGAACTACTTCGGTGTATTCCGTACCGGCGAATACATGCAGAAGGGTATCGCTCAGCTGGCTGACCTGCGCGTGCGCATTGCCAACGTGAAGATCAACGATAAGAGCCAGGCGTTCAACACTGCTCGTATCGAGGCGTTGGAACTGCAAAACCTGCTTGAAGTGGCTGAAGCAACGGCTATCGCCGCCGAGGTTCGTAAAGAATCGCGCGGTGCTCACGCTCGTGAAGACTACGAAGATCGGGATGACGAAAACTGGCTCTGCCACTCCCTGTATTTCCCAGGTGAGAAGCGCGTTGCCAAGCGTGCCGTCAACTTCGCGCCGAAGACTGTACCGGCGTTCGAACCCAAGATCCGTACTTACTAAGGGTGGCTGCAATGTCTAACGCCAAACTGCTGCAAGTAAGCGTATACCGCTACAACCCGGACCAGGATGCTGCTCCGTTCATGCAGGACTTCCAGATCGATACTGATGGCAAAGACATCATGATCCTGGACGTGCTGGCACTGATCAAAGAACAGGACGAAGGTTTCTCCTACCGTCGTTCCTGCCGCGAGGGCGTGTGTGGCTCCGACGGCATGAACATCAACGGCAAGAACGGCCTGGCCTGCATCACCCCGTTGTCGGCGGTGGTCAAGGGCAACAAGCTGGTCGTTCGTCCGCTGCCAGGTCTGCCGGTGATCCGTGACTTGGTCGTCGACATGAGCATCTTCTACAAGCAGTACGAAAAGGTGAAACCTTTCCTGCAGAACAATACTCCGGCGCCGGCTATCGAGCGTCTGCAGACTCCAGAAGAGCGCGAAAAGCTCGACGGTCTGTACGAGTGCATTCTGTGTGCGTGCTGCTCGACGTCCTGCCCATCGTTCTGGTGGAACCCGGACAAGTTCCTCGGTCCAGCTGCACTGCTGCAAGCCTATCGTTTCCTGGCTGACAGCCGTGACACCCATACCGAAGAGCGTCTGGCTGCGCTTGATGACCCGTTCAGCGTATTCCGCTGCCGCGGCATCATGAACTGCGTGAACGTTTGCCCTAAAGGTCTCAATCCGACCAAGGCAATCGGCCACGTACGCAGCATGTTGTTGCAGAGCGGTATCTGATTTAACGGCTTTACCCGTAGCACGTGTAAGCGCAATACCTGTGGCATCGACAATTCGGTGCCGCAGTTTAAGACCGAGTCGTTACCCAAAAGGCGGCGGCTCTCATTCTGAAAAATTGACGACCAGCAGGGGCATCCGGGCTGGTGCCCGGACTATCTGCGGGATCCGAAGTGGCTTTATCCAGGTCGCTGGTTTTGGCCTGGGTAAATACCTGCGGTTTCCACGCCGGTGGTGTCCCCTTACCGAGGGTGACCAAGCATGCAAGAAAGCGTGATGCAGCGCATGTGGGACAGTGCCCACCTATCCGGTGGTAACGCTGCCTACGTGGAAGAGCTCTATGAGCTCTACCTGCACGATCCCAACGCTGTGCCAGAAGAGTGGCGCACCTACTTCCAGAAGCTGCCGGCCGATGGCAACGTCACCAATGACGTTTCTCACTCGACGGTTCGCGATCATTTCGTGTTGCTGGCCAAGAACCAGCGTCGCGCTCAACCGGTATCCGCCGGTAGCGTGAGCAGTGAGCACGAGAAGAAGCAGGTCGAAGTCTTGCGACTGATTCAGGCGTATCGGATGCGTGGCCATCAGGCCTCTCAGCTCGATCCGTTGGGTCTGTGGCAGCGCCCGGCACCGGCTGATTTGGCGATCAATCATTACGGCCTGACTGACGCCGATCTCGACACCACCTTCCGTACCGGTGAGCTTTACATCGGCAAGGAGGAGGCGACTCTACGCGAGATCTACGTGGCCTTGCAGCAGACATATTGCCGCACCATTGGCGCCGAGTTCACCCATATCGTCGATTCCGAGCAACGCAAGTGGTTCCAGCAGCGTCTGGAAAGCGTGCGCGGTCGTCCGACGGTTTCCCCAGAGGTGCAGAGCCATCTGCTCGAGCGTCTCACCGCCGCTGAAGGCCTGGAAAAATACCTAGGTACCAAGTACCCGGGCACCAAGCGTTTCGGTCTGGAAGGTGGCGAAAGCCTGATCCCGTTGCTCGATGAGCTGATCCAGCGTTCCGGTTCCTACGGCACCAAGGAAATCGTCATCGGCATGGCCCACCGCGGCCGTCTCAACGTGCTGGTCAACACCTTCGGCAAGAACCCGCGCGACCTGTTCGACGAGTTCGAAGGCAAGAAGAAGTTGGTCGAGCTGGGCTCCGGTGACGTCAAGTACCACCAGGGTTTCTCCTCCAACGTGATGACCGCAGGTGGCGAAGTTCACTTGGCGATGGCGTTCAACCCGTCCCACCTGGAGATCGTTTCGCCAGTGGTCGAGGGTTCGGTACGCGCTCGCCAGGACCGTCGCAACGACACCACCGGTGACAAGGTTCTGCCGGTTTCTCTGCACGGTGACGCGGCATTCGCCGGTCAGGGTGTAGTCATGGAAACCTTCCAGATGTCGCAGACCCGCGGCTTCAAGACTGGCGGCACCGTGCACATCGTGATCAACAACCAGGTTGGCTTCACCATCAGCAACCCGGAAGACTCGCGTTCCACCGAGTACTGCACCGACGTCGCCAAGATGATCCAGGCACCGATCCTGCACGTGAACGGTGATGACCCGGAAGCCGTGTTGTTCGTGACCCAGCTGGCCATCGACTACCGCATGCAGTTCAAGCGTGACGTGGTGATCGACCTGGTTTGCTACCGTCGTCGCGGCCACAACGAGGCCGACGAGCCGAACGGCACCCAGCCGCTGATGTACCAGCAGATCGCCAAGCAGCGCACCACCCGTGAGCTGTACGCCGACGTGTTGACCCAGTCCAACAGCCTTGACGCCGAAAGCGTGCAACACAAGGTCGACGACTACCGCAACGCGCTGGACAACGGTCTGCACGTAGTAAAAAGCCTGGTCAAAGAGCCGAACAAAGAGCTGTTCGTGGACTGGCGCCCGTACCTGGGCCACACCTGGACTGCCCGTCACGACACCCGCGTACCGCTGAAAACCCTGCAGGAACTGGCCGCCAAGCTGCTGGAAATCCCGGATGGTTTCGTGGTTCAGCGTCAGGTGTCGAAGATCCTCGAAGATCGTCAGAAAATGGCCGCTGGCGGCCTGCCGATCAACTGGGGTTTTGCCGAAACCATGGCGTACGGCACCTTGCTGTTCGACAAGCACCCGATTCGCCTGACCGGTCAGGACGTCGGCCGTGGCACCTTCTCGCACCGTCACGCGGTGTTGCACAACCAGAAGGACGCAGGCACTTACATTCCGCTGCAACACCTGTACGACGGTCAGCCGAAGTTCGACCTGTACGACTCGCTGTTGTCGGAAGAAGCGGTACTGGCTTTCGAATACGGCTACTCGACCACCAAGCCGGATGCGCTGGTGATCTGGGAAGCCCAGTTCGGCGACTTCGCCAACGGTGCACAAGTGGTGATCGACCAGTTCATCACCAGTGGCGAGCACAAGTGGGGCCGTCTGTGCGGTCTGACCATGCTGCTGCCGCACGGTTATGAAGGGCAGGGGCCTGAGCACTCCTCGGCACGTCTGGAGCGTTACCTGCAGTTGTGCGCTGAGCACAACATCCAGGTTTGCGTACCGACTACCCCGGCGCAGGTCTACCACATGCTGCGTCGCCAGGTGATCCGTCCGCTGCGTAAGCCATTGGTCGCATTGACGCCGAAGTCGCTGCTGCGGCACAAATTGGCTATTTCGACCCTGGAAGACTTGGCCGAAGGCTCGTTCCAGACCGTACTTCCAGAGATCGACAGCCTCGATCCGAAGAAGGTGAAACGCTTGGTGCTGTGCAGCGGCAAGGTCTACTACGATTTGCTGGAAAAACGCCGCGCCGAAGGCCGCGAAGATATCGCCATCGTGCGTCTCGAGCAGCTTTATCCGTTCCCTGAAGAAGACCTCGCCGAAGTCCTTGCCCCGTACAAGAACCTCGAGCACGTGGTCTGGTGTCAGGAAGAACCGATGAACCAGGGCGCTTGGTATTGCAGCCAGCACCATATGCGTCGTGTCACCACGGCGCATAAGAAAGGTCTGTTCCTCGAGTACGCCGGCCGTGAAGGCTCTGCTGCTCCGGCCTGTGGCTATGCATCGATGCACGCCGAGCAGCAGGAAAAACTGCTGCAGGACGCCTTTACTGTTTAACGCCTTCGTCCAAGAACAGGCGGCAGCGATCCTGCCGCCCGTTCGCTGAAGAACCCGAATTTAAGGAAACGCACACAATGGCTATCGAGATCAAAGCCCCACAATTCCCGGAATCGGTTGCCGACGGCACCGTAGCTACCTGGCACAAGAAGCCGGGCGACGCCGTCAAGCGCGACGACCTGATCGTCGACATCGAAACCGACAAAGTTGTTATGGAAGTGCTGGCTGAGGCCGACGGCGTTCTCGCCGAAATCGTCAAGAACGAAGGCGACACCGTACTCAGCGGCGAGCTGCTGGGTAAACTGGGTGCCGCCGGCGCTGCTGCTGCTCCAGCCGCCGCTGCTGCACCTGCCGCCACCGCTGCTGCCGCTCCGGCTGCCGCTGGCAAAGAAGAGCTGATTCTGGCACCTGCTGCACGCAAGCTGGCTGAAGAAAACGGCATCGACGTCAACACCATCGCCGCCAGCGGCAAAGGTGGTCGCGTCACCAAGGAAGACGTTGTAGCTGCCATCGAAGCGAAGAAAAACGCTCCGGCTGCTCCGGCCAAAGCCGCTGCTGCCCCGGCTGCAGCTGCTCCGGTTTTCGCCGCTGGCGACCGCGTGGAAAAACGCGTTCCGATGACCCGCCTGCGCGCCAAGGTTGCCGAGCGTCTGGTTGAAGCTCAGTCGACCATGGCCATGCTGACCACCTTCAACGAAGTCGACATGACTGAAGTGATGGCCCTGCGCAGCAAGTACAAGGACCTGTTCGAGAAGAGCCACAACGGCGTGCGCCTGGGCTTTATGTCGTTCTTCGTCAAGGCCTCGGTGGAAGCGCTGAAACGCTTCCCGGCGGTGAACGCCTCGATCGACGGTTCCGACATCGTTTACCACGGCTACCAGGATATCGGCGTTGCTGTTTCCAGCGACCGTGGCCTGGTGGTTCCGGTTCTGCGTAACGCCGAGCTGATGAGCCTGGCAGAAGTGGAAGGCGGCATTGCCACCTTCGGCAAGAAAGCCAAAGAGGGCAAGCTGTCCATTGATGAAATGACTGGCGGCACCTTCACCATCACTAACGGTGGTACCTTCGGTTCGATGATGTCGACCCCGATCGTCAACCCGCCGCAAGCGGCCATCCTGGGCATGCACAACATCATTCAGCGCCCGATGGCGATCAATGGTCAGGTTGTCATCCGTCCGATGATGTACTTGGCCGTGTCCTACGATCACCGCCTGATTGATGGTAAAGAAGCCGTTAGCTTCCTCGTCACCATCAAGAACCTGCTGGAAGATCCGGCTCGTCTGCTGCTGGATATCTGATCGCTGGATATCGACTCTGTGGTTTGATCACGGCGACCCTCACAAGGGGTCGTCCGGTTTCATCCGAAAAGGAATGAGTTATGACGCAAAAATTTGACGTGGTAGTTATCGGTGCTGGCCCAGGGGGCTACGTAGCCGCTATCAAGGCTGCTCAACTGGGCTTGAAAACTGCCTGTGTCGAGAAGTATCAGGGTAAGGAGGGCAAAACTGCCCTGGGTGGTACCTGCCTGAACGTCGGTTGCATTCCGTCCAAGGCGCTGCTGGACAGCTCCTACAAGTACCACGAAGCCCACGAAGGCTTCGCCATCCATGGTATTTCCGCGCCGAAGGTCACCATCGACGTAGCGGCCATGGTTGCCCGTAAAGACGGCATCGTTAAGAACCTGACTGGCGGCGTTGCCACCCTGTTCAAGGCCAACGGTGTAACCCTGCTGGAAGGCCACGGCAAACTGCTGGCCAACAAGCAGGTTGAAGTGACTGGTCTGGACGGCAAAGCCGTTGTCTATGAAGCCGAGAACGTGATTCTGGCCTCCGGTTCGCGCCCTGTGGACATCCCACCGGCCCCGGTTGATCAGGACGTGATCGTCGACTCCACCGGTGCTCTGGATTTCCAAGCCGTACCGAAAACCCTCGGCGTGATCGGCGCTGGCGTTATCGGTCTGGAGCTGGGTTCGGTCTGGGCTCGTCTGGGTTCGGAAGTGACTGTGCTCGAAGCCCTGGACAAGTTCTTGCCAGCCGCTGACGACGCCGTTGCCAAAGAAGCCCTGAAGATCCTCACCAAGCAAGGCCTGAAGATCAAACTGGGCGCTCGCGTAACCGGTTCGGACGTCAAGAAGAAGCAAGTCACCGTGACCTACACTGACGCCGCTGGCGAGCAGAAGCAGGTCTTCGACAAGCTGATCGTGGCTGTTGGCCGTCGCCCGGTAACCACCGAGCTGTTGGCTTCCGACAGCGGCGTGACCCTGGACGAGCGCGGTTTCATCTTCGTTGACGATCATTGCACCACCAGCGTTCCGGGCGTTTACGCCATCGGTGACGTGGTTCGTGGTGCCATGCTCGCGCACAAAGCCTCGGAAGAGGGGGTGATGGTTGCCGAGCGTATCGCCGGCCACAAAGCGCAAATGAACTACGACCTGATCCCATCGGTTATCTACACTCACCCGGAAATTGCATGGGTCGGTAAAACCGAGCAGGCGCTCAAGGCTGAAGGCGTTGCTGTCAACGTCGGCACCTTCCCGTTCGCCGCCAGTGGCCGTGCCATGGCAGCCAACGACACCGCCGGTTTCGTCAAGGTTATCGCTGATGCCAAG
Source organism: Pseudomonas sp. TE3786 (assembly GCF_054057335.1). NCBI lineage: Bacteria > Pseudomonadati > Pseudomonadota > Gammaproteobacteria > Pseudomonadales > Pseudomonadaceae > Pseudomonas > Pseudomonas sp. TE3786. The sequence continues at coordinate 185,921 of NZ_JBSRZF010000006.1, read as the reverse complement.
ACCGACCGCGTGCTGGGCGTTCATGTGATTGGCCCAGCTGCGGCTGAGCTGGTGCAACAAGGTGCAATCGGTATGGAGTTCGGCACCAGTGCCGAAGACCTGGGCATGATGGTGTTCTCGCACCCAACCATGTCCGAAGCGCTGCACGAAGCGGCCTTGGCAGTGAATGGCGGCGCCATCCACATCGCCAACCGCAAGAAGCGTTAATAGCGACAACAAGAACCACGCCGGGCTGCCCGTTCGTGCGTCTTCCTTGTGAAGATGCACTGCGGAATGCCCAGGCGGATCGTTTCTAGAAAACGGTCACAGGTGGCGCGGCAATTTTCACGCAGCGTCGAATGCGCAATACCTAACGAAGACGGTAGACAAGCATGAATCTTCACGAGTATCAGGGTAAGCAACTGTTTGCTGAGTACGGCCTGCCCGTATCCAAAGGCTTTGCAGTAAACACCCCGGAAGCGGCCGCTGAGGCCTGCGACAAAATCGGTGGTACCGAGTGGGTTGTCAAAGCCCAGGTCCACGCAGGTGGTCGCGGTAAAGCCGGTGGTGTGAAACTGGTCAAGAGCAAGGAAGAGGCCAAGGCCTTCGCCGCTCAGTGGCTGGGCAAGCGTCTGGTGACCTACCAGACCGACGCCAATGGCCAGCCGGTCAACCAGATTCTGGTTGAGTCCTGCACCGATATCGCCAAAGAGCTGTATCTGGGCGCAGTCGTTGACCGCTCCAGCCGTCGTATCGTGTTCATGGCCTCCACCGAAGGCGGCGTGGACATCGAGAAGATCGCTCACGACACCCCTGAGAAGATCCTCAAAGCCACTATCGATCCATTGGTTGGCGCTCAGCCTTACCAAGGTCGCGACCTGGCCTTCCAACTGGGCCTGCAAGGCGACCAGATCAAGCAGTTCACCCACATCTTCGTTGGCCTGGCCAAGCTGTTCCAGGACTACGACCTGGCTCTGCTGGAAGTGAACCCGCTGGTCATCAAAGCTGACGGCAACCTGCACTGCCTCGACGCGAAGATCAACATCGACGCCAACGCCATGTACCGCCAGCCAAAACTGCGCGCTATGCATGACCCGTCGCAAGATGACCCACGCGAAGCCCACGCTGCCAAGTTCGAACTGAACTACGTAGCCCTGGAAGGCAACATTGGCTGCATGGTCAACGGTGCTGGCCTGGCCATGGGTACCATGGACATCGTCAACCTGCACGGCGGCAAGCCAGCCAACTTCCTCGACGTAGGCGGCGGCGCAACCAAAGAGCGCGTTACCGAAGCGTTCAAAATCATTCTGTCCGATACCAACGTTGCAGCTGTTCTGGTGAACATCTTCGGCGGCATCGTTCGTTGCGACATGATTGCCGAAGGCATCATCGGCGCAGTGAAAGAAGTAGGCGTGAAGATCCCGGTGGTTGTGCGTCTGGAAGGCAACAACGCTGAACTGGGCGCCAAGGTACTGGCTGAAAGCGGCCTGAACATCATCGCGGCAACCAGCCTGACCGACGCTGCTCAGCAAGTCGTCAAAGCTGCGGAGGGCAAGTAATGAGCGTCCTGATCAATAAAGACACCAAAGTCATCTGCCAGGGCTTCACCGGCTCGCAGGGTACTTTCCACTCCGAACAAGCCATTGCCTACGGCACCCAAATGGTTGGCGGCGTGACTCCGGGCAAAGGCGGCACCACTCACCTGGGCCTGCCAGTGTTCAACACTGTTGCTGAAGCCGTAGCCAAAACTGGCGCTACCGCCAGCGTGATCTACGTTCCGGCTCCGTTCTGCAAGGACTCGATCCTGGAAGCAGCGTTCGGCGGCATCAAGCTGATCGTCTGCATCACCGAAGGCATCGCGACCATCGACATGCTGGAAGCCAAGGTCAAGTGCGACGAATTGGGCGTACGCCTGATCGGCCCGAACTGCCCAGGCGTGATCACTCCGGGCGAATGCAAGATCGGCATCATGCCAGGTCACATTCACCTGCCAGGCAAAGTCGGCATCGTTTCCCGTTCCGGCACCCTGACCTACGAAGCTGTAAAGCAGACCACTGACGCCGGTTTCGGTCAGTCCACCTGCGTCGGCATCGGCGGTGACCCGATCCCAGGCTCCAACTTCATCGACATCCTGAAGCTGTTCCAGGAAGACCCGAAAACCGAAGCCATCGTAATGATCGGCGAAATCGGTGGTTCGGCTGAAGAAGAAGCTGCTGCTTACATCAAAGCCCACGTGACCAAGCCAGTGGTGTCCTACATCGCTGGTGTGACTGCCCCTCCAGGCAAGCGCATGGGCCACGCCGGCGCCATCATTTCTGGTGGTAAAGGTACTGCTGACGAGAAATTCGCAGCACTGCAAGACGCCGGCGTTAAAACCGTGCGTTCGCTGGCTGATATCGGCAAAGCCCTGGCTGAGCTGACCGGCTGGACCGCCAAAAACGCGTAAGCGTTAACGGCAATAAAAAGGCCACCTTCGGGTGGTCTTTTTTTTGCCTGAACGATCGGCTGCGCGTCGGCGATGCTGCGTTGAAAAGGCTTTTTAAATGCTCATTGGCTACAGCCAACTGCGCTTGAAAAAGCCTTTTCGCCTTGCCTCGCTCTAGCTCGCTCGATCTCGATTTGTAGCGCGGCTGAAATCGGAACATCAAAAGCATCACGGCGTCAGCCGCCTCGTGGAAAAGATGAACGACGCCGCTGCGCTACACTCCAAACGCAGCCCAATAACAAGGAGAACAACTAATGAGCTTGCCGTTCTGGTGTGTGTTTATCACGGCCGTTTTGATCTTCGTATCGAAGATTCCACTGGCCAGAGAAATGAGTAAGGAGGGTGGCGGGTATGACAACCACCATCCGCGCGCGCAGCAGGCGCGGCTCACGGGGTTGGGCGCGCGGGCCTATGCGGCGCATCAGAACACCTTCGAGGCATTCACGCTGTTTGCCGCTGCTGTGTTGATGGCGGCTGTCACCCAGACCATGGGCTGGCTTGTCGACACCCTGGCGGTGATTTTCGTGGTCTGCCGAGTGCTTTATCTGTTTCTGTATTGGGGCGACCTGCATTGGCAGCGGTCGCTGGTGTGGATCATCGGGTTGGTGTGCACGTTGCTGATTATGCTGAGCCCGACCTTGAGATAGCGTAACGGCTATCGCGGCTGAAGCCGCTCCTACGGATAGTGCGTACCGTAGGAGCGGCTTTAGCCGCGATGGATTTGATCCCCCAGAAACAACAAAGGCCCACATTTGTGGGCCTTTGTGCGTAACGCAGCGACGAATTACTTGGTGGCTTCGTCGTGGGTTTCTTCGGCTTTCTGTTGAATGGCTTCGCCGGTTTTCTTGGCGGCGTCTTGTGCCGATTCGGCTGAGTCCTGGGCGGACTCCTTGGCGGATTCCATTTTGTCTTCAGGAGTTTTATCGCAGGCAGCCATGGTCATGGTCGCGGCAAGCAGCAGGGCGTAGGCAATTGGATTTTTCATGGGCTTGGTCCTTTTTCGCTTTATCGGGGCGATTTTTCTCATCGCTGCGCTTTTGGAGCGTGACCTGCTACGCGAAGTTCCAAGCAAAATCGCCATTGGCGTGGCTGGACGGCTCCAATCCGGAGGCCGGAAAGGTATGATGCGGCCCTTATGGATCAATGAGATAGGCCTTGAACATGAGCGATAGCCTGATTCTAGAGCGCGTCCAGCGCTTCCTGTCGGCGTTGCGTCACTGTCAGGTATTGGGGCTGACCGTGCATGCCATCGATAGCCAGCGCCTGACCCTGCGCTTGCCCTATAGCCAGCAGATTATCGGTAATCCGGAAACCGGCGTGATTCACGGCGGCGCGATCACCACCCTGATGGACACCACCTGCGGCATTTCCACCATTTGTGTGCTGCCGGACTTCGAGATCTGCCCGACCCTGGACCTGCGCGTCGATTACATGCGCCCGGCCGAGCCGCATAAAGACGTGTTCGGCGTGGCCGAATGCTACCGCGTCACCCCCAACATCATCTTCACCCGTGGTTATGCCTACCAGGACGACCCCGAGCAGCCGATTGCCAATGTGGTCGGCACCTTTATGCGCATGGGCAAAGGTGCCCAGGGCGACACCGAACTGAAGAGCACGGCGGTCAGCCCCGAGCAGCTTAAAGGCGCGATCGATGGAGGCAAAGCATGAGCGAAGCCAATCCGCCCGCGCTGAACCTGAACCAACTGGTGCAGGCCGCGCATGAAAAGAACAACTACGATGAACTGCTGGAGCTGACCCCCTACGCCAAGCTGCTGGGCATCGAATGCCTGCGTCTGGGTGATGACATGGTGTTCCGCATTCCGGCCAACAAGGACAGCATCGGCAACCCGATTCTGCCGGCCATTCACGGCGGCGTGATCGCCGGGTTTATGGAGCACAGCGCCATGCTCCATTTGCTGATGTTTATGGGCACCCCGCACTTTCCGAAAATCATCGACTTCTCGATAGATTACCTGCGCGCCGGCCACTATCGTGACACCTTCGCTTCCTGCCAGGTCTGGCGTCAGGGCCGGCGGGTGGCCAACGTGGCCATCACCGCCTGGCAAACCACCCGTAGTGAACCGATTGCCACAGCGCGGGCGCATTTCAAAGTGGATGAGCCGTAAGTTAGATGCAGATTAACGGTCAGACCCCGTGAAAGCGTAGCGAGCGAAGGTTTAGCAAGGCAAAAGCAGGGGGGAAGCCGTAGTCAATGAGCATTTCCCCCTGCTTTTAACGCAGCTAAACCAAGCGCAGTAGCTTTCGCGGGGTCTGTGTAACGGATAAGGATTTTTTCGATGGATGCGTTACTGATCCTCGGCGGCTTGCTGCTGATTCTGGTCGGTCTGGTCTGGTTGGTTATGCTGGCATTCGACACCAGCCTGCTCTGGGGCCTTGGCAGTCTGCTGCCGCCGCTGACCCTGGTGTATGTGCTTAAGCACTGGCGGGTGGCGCGCAAAGCCGTGGTGCTCGGTGGGCTGGGTTTTATTCCGCTGGTCGTCGGGCTGACGTTGCTGGCCAATCAGGATGCCCAGCGTCTGCAGGCCATCCTCAGCCTGGACTGGGCGCACTCACCGGTGCAGGCCCCGGCGGAGCTGGCCATCCATTTGCGTGGCAGCCTCAACGGTCAGCCATTCGCACCGCAGCAAGGCGAATTGATCGATGGCGTGCTCAGCCTGCGCGAGGGTGAGGATGTGTTCGCCCGTCGCGAGGTTACCGTGCGTATCCCGGAGCTCGCCGCGGTGGGCAATGGTCCGGTACGCGTCGACGTATTGCCCCAGGACAGCGGCAACCTGCCCGAGGTGCAGCTGAGTTGGTTGCTGCCGGAGCAGGAGCTGCCCGAAGCGCGGCGCCTCAACCATGCCTATACCCTGCACCTGAAGCTGGACCCGCAGGGCCCGAACAAGCTGGCCGGCGATTTCCACCTGGTGTTGCCGCCGCAGTTCAAGACCACCCTGAGCGGCACCATCGAGGTATTCACCAACCACCTGCGTTACGCCGACGGCAAGGTCGACAGCCGCTACGACTCGCGGGAAACCCTCGAATACGTGATCGAGGACTACCTCAAACGTCGCTACGCCACCGAACGCGTGGAGTTGGGCATTCTGCCGGTGGTCAACTTCCCGGCCAGCAGCCTTAGTCTTGATGTCGAGGCGCGCATCAATGATCAGCCGCAGCAACTGCCTGTGGTTCTGCGCAAAAGCCCTAGCCGTGGCTGGATAGTGGTTGGCGACCGTTACCAGGTCGCTGAAGCCCCCGCCGCCAAGCAGGCAGGCAACGTGGAGAAGCCGGTGCAGGCCAATGCCGCACCGGCACCCAACAGCTCCCTGGACCGCCGCCAGCGTTTCAGCCTGGAACGTCTGCAAAGCAACCCGAGCCGCTATATGAACCTACAGATGCGCATCCTTACCGAGCGCGGCAGCATGGTCGAAGGGCGCTTCAATGGCATCGACACCGAAGGCCAGATCGTCGTCCAGCGCAACCTCAAAGGGCAGGGCGGGGCGAGCTTTGCCGTGTTGCCGGCGAAGATCACCTCGATTGAGTTGTTGGAGCCTTAGCGGCTGTCTGTTTTGGCGGCAAATGGTGGTCGCATTGAGAGTCTGGATCCCAGCCTGCGCTGGGATGACGGAGTTCTGCCAAACACCACCGTCATCCCAGCGCAGGCTGGGATCCAGAATTGCACGTCGTGCGCAGATACCTAACCACTTGAAATCGAAGTCGTTGCCCCCATCTCTTGGTCATCGCCGTTTTACGGCATCTGCCATCTGCTTGGAGTTAAACGACCATGAGTGTGGAAACTCAAAAAGAAACCCTGGGCTTCCAGACCGAGGTGAAGCAACTGCTGCACCTCATGATCCATTCGCTGTATTCCAACAAGGAAATCTTCCTTCGCGAATTGATCTCTAACGCCTCCGACGCCGCCGACAAGCTGCGCTTCGAAGCGCTGGCCAACCCGGCCCTGCTGGAAGGTGGCGATGCGCTGAGAATCCGCGTCAGTTTCGACAAGGCCGCCAACACCGTGACCCTCGAGGACAACGGTATCGGCATGAGCCGCGAAGACGCCATCACCCACCTGGGCACCATCGCCAAGTCCGGCACCGCCGACTTTATGAAGCAGCTGTCTGGCGATGCGAAAAAAGATTCGCACCTGATCGGCCAGTTCGGCGTGGGTTTCTACTCGGCCTTTATCGTTGCCGACCAGGTTGAGGTATTCAGCCGCCGTGCAGGTGCCCCGGCCAGCGAAGGCGTGCACTGGAGCTCCAAAGGCGAGGGCGAATTCGAAGTCGCCAGCGTGGAAAAAGCCGAGCGCGGTACCCGCATCGTGCTGCACTTGAAAGCCGCTGAAAGCGAGTTCGCCGATGGCTGGCGCCTGCGCAATATCGTCACCAAATACTCCGACCATATCGCCCTGCCGATCGAATTGCCGAAAGAGCAGCAAGGCGAAGAGGCTGCAACCGAGGTTGAATGGGAGACCGTCAACCGCGCCAGCGCCCTCTGGACCCGTCCGCGCACCGAGGTGAAGGACGAGGAATATCAGGCCTTCTACAAGCACGTCGCCCACGATTTCGAAAACCCGCTGAGCTGGAGCCACAACAAGGTCGAAGGCAAGCTGGAATACACCTCGCTGCTCTACGTGCCGGGCCGTGCGCCATTCGACCTGTACCACCGCGAAGCGCCGAAGGGCCTCAAGCTCTACGTGCAGCGCGTGTTCGTTATGGACCAGGCCGACGAGTTCCTGCCGCTGTACCTGCGCTTCGTCAAAGGCGTGGTCGATTCCAATGACCTGTCGCTGAACGTCTCGCGGGAAATCCTGCAGAAAGACCCGATCATCGACTCGATGAAGTCGGCGCTGACCAAGCGCGTGCTGGATATGCTGGAAAAACTGGCGAAGAACGAGCCTGAGCAATACAAGGGCTTCTGGAAAAACTTTGGCCAGGTGATCAAAGAAGGCCCGGCCGAAGACTTCGCCAACAAAGAGAAGATCGCCGGCCTGCTGCGTTTCTCTTCCACCAGCGACGACAGCGGCGAGCAGAGTGTTGGCCTGGCCGACTACCTGGGCCGCGTAAAAGAAAGCCAGGACAAGGTTTACTACCTCACCGGCGAAAGCTACGCGCAGGTGAAAAACAGCCCGCATTTGGAAGTGTTCCGCAAGAAAGGCATCGAAGTGCTGCTGCTCACCGACCGCATCGATGAGTGGCTGATGAGCTACCTCACCGACTTCGACGGCAAGCAGTTCGTCGATGTTGCCCGCGGTGACCTCGACCTCGGCAGCCTGGATTCGGACGAAGACAAGAAAACCCAGGAAGAAGCCGCCAAGGCCAAAGAGGGTCTGGTGGAGCGCCTGAAAGCCGCGCTGGGTAGCTCGGTCAGCGAAGTGCGGGTTTCCCACCGCCTGACCGACTCGCCGGCGATTCTGGCCATTGGCGAACAGGACCTCGGCCTGCAAATGCGCCAGATCCTCGAGGCCAGCGGGCAGAAAGTGCCGGACTCCAAGCCGATCTTCGAATTCAACCCGGCGCACCCGCTGATCGAGAAGCTCGACAACGAGCAGAGCGAAGAGCGCTTCGGCGACCTCTCGCACATCCTTTTCGACCAGGCGGCCCTGGCCGCTGGCGACAGCCTGAAAGACCCGGCGGCCTATGTGCGCCGGCTTAACAAGCTGCTCGTCGAGCTGTCGGTTTAACGACTAGAGTGATCACAAAACCCGCTTCGGCGGGTTTTGTCATTCAAGCCCCAAGTTCCCGGTAGGAGCGGCTTCAGCCGCGAAGCGATCTGGCGTCATTCACCTTTTCCAGGGTTCGCGACTAAAGTCGCTCCTACCAAAAGCCCGATCCCGATTCCCCGATCAATAGGAGTGAGCAATGAGCGATTTCAGCGTTATTCCAGTGGCGTACGACGTTGATGGCCAAGCCTACGAAGGCCAGCTGGTGTTCGATACCAGCGTTACCAGCGCCCGCCCGGGCCTACTGTTGGCGCCGAACTGGATGGGCGTTACCGACGGTGCCATCGACCTGGCGATAAAAGCTGCCGGTAAGGACTATGTGGTGCTGGTCGCCGATATCTACGGTGCCCAGGTACGCCCCAACGGCCACGAACAGGCGGCGGCGGCGATGATGCCGTTGAAGAATGACCGCGCCCTGTTGCGCAAACGTATGCAGGCCAGCCTGGCGGCCTTGCAAAGCCAGAAACACGCGGCAGTGGCCAGCGACAAACTGGCGGTCTTCGGTTTCTGTTTCGGTGGCTGCTGCGCCCTGGAGCTGGCCCGTGATGGGGCACCGGTGAAGGCTGCGGTGTCGTTCCACGGCACCCTGGACACCCCGAACAACGCCGATGCCAACAACATCAAAGGCAAGGTTCTGGTGCTGCATGGCGCGGCCGACCCGCTGGTACCCAAAGAGCAACTGCCGGCCTTCGAGGCCGAAATGGATGCGGCGGGTGTGGATTGGCAACTGGTCAGCTACGGCGGCGCGGTGCATTCCTTTACCGACCCGAGCGCCGACAATCTGCCGATGATGAAATACAACCCCACCGTCTCGGCGCGGGCGTTCAGCACCATGGCGCATTTGCTCAAAGAAGTGCTGTAACCGATCGTGCATTTGATCTTCGTAGGAGCGGCTTTAGCCGCGATGCTTTTGATCGTAAAAAAGCATCGCGGCTAAAGCCGCTCCTACGAGATCGCCGTTACCTCGGCAGCTCAATCCGCTCCGTTTCCCCCGCCACCGTCGGCCAATCCCGCGCCGCCCACTTTTCCCGCGCCCGATCGATCAACGTCGAATCACTGGCAACAAAATTCCAGTTCATCCGCCGCGGCCCATCCAGAGGCTCGCCGCCGACCATGATCAGCTGGCAATCGCTCTCGGCGAACAGGGTGTAGGTTTCACCTTCCGGCAGTACCAACATGCTCTGCGTTTGCAGCTCCTGGTCTTCCAGCCTCGCCTCGCCGCTGACCAGGTACAACGCCCGTTGCTGGTGTTCGGCGGCAATAAACTGCGCAGCGCCAGTGCTCATGTGAATATCGGCGAGCAGCGTAGGGGTGGGCACCGGTACCGGCGATTTCAGGCAAAAGCCTTCGCCGGCCACCAGGCGAATTCGCACCCCCAGCGCCTCACTTTCCGGCAGCTCAGCCACGCCGTGATGGCTGTAGCTCGGCGTGCCTTGCTCCAGGTGTTTGGGCAACGCCAACCACAGCTGCAGACCATGCAGCAGCGAGCCGCTTTGCCACAGCTCGCTGGGCGTGCGTTCGACATGGGCGATGCCGGTGCCGGCGGTCATATAGCTGACATCGCCAGCCGCCACGTACTGGTCCGAACCCAGGCTGTCCTTGTGGATCAGTGCGCCGTCGAACAGGTAGCTCAAGGTCGACAGGCCGATATGCGGGTGCTGGCGCACATTCATGCCGGTGCCCGGCGCATAGCGGTTGCTGAGGATATGGTCAAAAAACACAAAGGGCCCGACGCTGCGGCATTGCGCCGAAGGCAGGGGCCGCAGAATGGGTTGCCCTTCGACATTTTCCGGGCGTGGGCGAATCACTATCGGGCTGGCCATGGCGGGTTAACCCAGCTGAGTTTCAACGTGGATTTCAGTGCTGGTCATCAGCTTGTGCACCGGGCATTTGTCGGCAATCGTCAGCAGCTTGGCGCGCTGCTCGTCACTGAGTTTGCCCTGTAGGGTGAGGGTGACGTTCAGCGTGTAATGGCCCTCGCGCTCTTTGCTGTTGTCACGGCTCACCGCCACCTCGATACCGGTCAACGGCATGCCCCGAGCGCGGGCATATTGGGTAACGGTCAGGGCTTTGCAGGCACCGAGGGCAGTATCGAAATAGTCATGGGGATCTGGCGCCGAGCTTTCGCCACCCAATTCGCTGGGCATATCGGTAAACAGTGGTGCCAGTTCGGCGATCTGGATGGTATGGCGATAGCTGCTGGCGGACTGACTGGTGACAGTGATGGTCATAGCGACTCTCTGGGTTAAAAGGGCGTGATAGGGCATCCTGCTTGGCCCGGCATGAACCTGCAAGCCTAGCCCAGGGTCTATGCTTGGCGCGTATTTTCAGGGAGCGAACCGTTGTCCATTTTTCTCAAGCCCAGCGTCTTGCTGTTCGCCTGGTTGGCCATTGCCGGCCAAAGCCAGGCGCGCGACTACCACTACACCGATGGCCACCTGCATTACGTGGATTTCTTTCAGGAAACCGAAGGCATGGAGGTGCTGATCAAGCAGATGGATGCCAGCCGCGTTGACCACGCGATGATCACCGGGATTCCGCTGGCCAAGAAATGGCACGAAGACGAACCCAAGCGCCCTCGTTACTACGCCGGCGACGATGCCGATGCCTACTGGTACAGCGCCACCGACTTTTATGTGGCCGCCGCCCTCGGCGATCTGAACGACCAGCAGCGCCAACGCTTTCACCCGTTTATCTCCGGCTTCAATCCGGTCGACAAAAACGCCGCCGCCCATATCGAACGTTTGCTCAAGCTCTACCCCGGTTTGTGGCAAGGCATTGGCGAGGTATTTACCCGTCACGACGATTTGACCGCTATCACCTCTGGCGACACGCCACGGGCCAATAACGAAGCCATGGCGCGGGTCTACCACCTGGCCGCCGAGCACGATATGCCGGTGCTGTTGCACAGCAATATCACCTCCAAGCGCGAGAAAAATCCGCTGTACCTGCCTGAGGTGGAGGAGCCGTTGCGCAATCATCCGCACACGCGGTTTATCTGGGCCCATGCCGGTACCAGCATGGAGCTGCACCGCCACCAGACCGAGCTGGACTTTGTCCGGCCAACGCTGGAACGCCTGCTCGAGACCTACCCGAACCTGTATATCGACCTGTCCTGGAGCGTACTGCGCCCGTATTTATTGGACGAACAGGGCAAGCCTGATGGCGAGTGGCTGGCGCTGGTAAAACGCTTTCCCGAACGCTTTATGCTCGGCTCCGATGTGGTGGGCAAGTTCGAAAATATCGGCGAGCAGATGCATGGCTTCGATCCGTTTCTCGATGCCTTGCCAGCCGATGTGGCGCAGAACGTGGCGCGGGAGAACTTCCTCAAGGTCTTGCCGCGCAACCTCAAACCCGCGCCGCGCTGATGTTTTTCCGCTGTCATCAGTCTGTCATTGGTTGGTCATAAGCTCCTGCGATCCCCAAACAAGGAGCGCGATATGCAAGTCATCCGTATGAGTTCGCTGGCAGCTTTGCTGCTGTGTGGTTTGAGCCAGCTGGCCTCGGCCGAGGTCCGCGTCGATGGCCAGGTGGAATTCGGTATTTTCGAAACCTCCGCCAAAGACCTGCAGCCCGGTGAGCGCGTGCTTACCCGTAGCCAGCAAACCATCCACAACACGGATGTCATCCCGGCCAAACTGGGCACCAAGTTCGGCATTCGCTACACCTTGCTGAACAAGCGCGCCGACGACACCCCGCTGACCCTGCTGTACCTCACCCCCGGCATCCAGTCGACCGATGGCCGCCACGACAAGCTGGTGGTGGAGCAGAAACTGGTGGTTGGTGCGCCGCAGGATGTAATGGCCTTCGAGTTCAGCGAATACAACGAACTGGTCAAAGGCGAGTGGCGTTTTATGGTGTTCCAGGGCGATCGCCTGTTGGCGCAGAAATCCTTCACCGTGCAATAACTTTTGCCGCTACACCCAGCCCGAGCCGCCACAGCGCCTCGGGTTTTTTATTGGGCAAAAAGCATCGCGGCTGAAGCCGCTCCTACTCTTCGCACAACCCGTAGGAGCTGCTTCAGCCGCGATTTGGCAAACACCAGCTATTTTGTTTTCACCGGTTGGCAGCAGGGCAACACTTTGTTACTTTGCCTGCACTATCGTACCAATTAGACATAAAGGCGCGCCGACAACGGCGACGCGGTATGGGCCGATGGAGTTTCTGTTGATGGCTAAGGGCGCGTGCCTAGCCTGCCATCAGCAGCCGAGAGACGAATAAAAACAGGGTGGCCGCAGAGCCTCCCGAATAATCTTGGCCAATAAGGAGCGTTGTCGATGAACACACGTGTGTGCTTTTCCAGGTTGAAAGTGCGCCCATGGCAGGCGGGAGCGGCGTTGGCCCTGTTGCCATTGCTGGTAGCGGGGACGGTTCAGGGGGCGGAGTTCAGCTTTGCCGACAACGAGGTGACCGGCTCGTTGGACACCACCCTGTCATACGGCTCGATGTGGCGCGTGCAGAGCCGCGACCCAGGCAATATCGGCGATATCAACGCCGACGACGGCAACCGCAACTTCGATACCGGGCTGGTATCGGAAGTCTACAAAGCCACCTCCGACCTCTCGGCCAAGTACCAGAATTACGGCCTGTTTGTGCGCGGCACCGCGTTCTACGACACGCAGATCATGGACAAGCGCAACGACTATTACGGCACCACCAACGGTGTCGAGCGCCCCAGCCAGAACTTCCCCAACGACAACGAATTCACCGAAGACACCCGCCACAACGCCGGGCGCAAGGCGCAGATTCTCGACGCCTATCTGTCGGGCAACTGGGATATCTACGACAAACCTCTGGCCGCCAAGGTAGGCCGTCAGGTGCTCAGCTGGGGCGAGGGCGTGTTCTATCGCGGTGGGGTAAACACCATCAACCCGGTGGACGCCGCCAAGTTCCACCTGCCGGGCTCCGAGCTGAAAGAAGTATTGGTACCGATGGAGGCATTCAGCTTCAACGTCGGGCTGACCGAAGACCTGTCCATGGAAGCCTTCTACCAGTGGAAGTGGAAAGAGACTCAGCTGGACCCGGCGGGTACCTATTTTGGTGATACGGACTTGTTCGCCGAGGGAGGGAATACGGCGTATACGACCTATGAAGCGCTGGCACCTCTGATGCCGTTGTACAACATGTTTCTCGGCTCAGGTGGTTTGGGAATGGGGCCCCAAGGCCCAAATGCGTACTTGAACGGTGACACGGCAGTATTCAAAGTCGCCAACATTGGCAAGGACATCGAAGCCGACGACAGTGGTCAATATGGCGTGTCATTCCGCTACGTGGCAGAGGAGTTGAACTCCACCGAATTCGGTTTCTACTTCGTCAACTACCACGCCAAAGAACCGCAGATTGCGATTGATCTGTCCCGCTATAACGGTGTGGATCTCAATGCACTGGGCACCGATCTTTTCTTGAACGGGATTGACCCGAATTACGCTGGGGCATTGGCAACATTTGACCTGGCGAGCAACGCCCAGGCCCGCCGCGACTATGTTGAAGACATCCGGATGTATGGCTTCAGCTTCAACACGACGCTGGGTGACGCCTCGTTTTCCGGTGAAGTGGCCTATCGTCCCAATGCGCCAATCAGTATTGCCGCCACGGACGACTTGTTAGGTGACCTGCTGATCCAAGGCGTCAACGGATCGTCTCTGATCAGTAGCGCTGCCCCAGGCGATCAAGCCTGTGCTGACGTCGCTGGCAAACAACTGTGCCGCTCCCAGCTGTTCGAAAACTACGAACGCGCCGAGACCTACAACATCTCGCTGTCCACCATCTACAACTTCGGCCCTCTGGTCAGCTTTGACTCGGTGATGGGCGTGGCAGAAGTTGCTTCGCAACATATCCGTGGCAGCAGCCTGAAATACACCGCCTACGACGGCACCGAGCGCAAGTTCGCCAGTACCACCGACAAGGCCTACGTGGGCGAAGCCAAAGATTCCGACCAGATCAGCCGCGACAGCTACGGCTACACCTTGCTGCTTTCCGGCAGCTGGAACGACGTGTATGCCGGGGTGAAATTGTCGCCCTACGTGGTGTATCAGGATGACTTCCAGGGCAACTCGGACCGTACCGGCAACTTTATCGAGGGCCGCAAGGCGTACACCCTCGGGATGGATGCCAGCTACCTGAACGCCTTCGAAGTGGGTCTGCAGTACACCGAGTATTACGGCGCCGGCCGCAACAACTCGATGCGCGACCGCGACAACGTGTCGTTAAGCGCCAAGTACTCGTTTTGATGCCTGACAGAATCCTGGAGAACCGTGCATGTTGAATAAAAACTCACTGCTGCTCGCGGCCATTCTGTTGGCCGTGGGTACCACCGACAGCCTGGCGGGCGTCACTGCGCAGCAAGCCGCCACGCTGAAAACCACCCTCACGCCGTTTGGCGCGGAGAAGGCCGGCAACGCCGCTGGCACCATCCCCGCCTGGACCGGCGGCATGACTCAAGCCCCGGCCGGCTACAAAGGCCCGGGTGCCCACCATGTCGATCCGTTTGCCGGCGAGAAGCCGCTGTTTACCATCACCAAAGGCAACCTGGATCAGTACAAAGCCAACCTGACCGCAGGGCAGATCGCGCTGTTCAACGCCTACCCGGAAACCTTCCAGATTCCGGTATACCCGACCCACCGCACCGGCTCGGCACCGCAGTGGATCTACGACAACACCTTCAACAACGCCACCAGCGCCAAGGTGCTGGACGGCGGTAACGGTTTTGCCGACGCCTATGGCGGCATCCCGTTCCCGATTCCGCAAAGCGGCGTGGAAGCGGTGTGGAACCATGTCGTGCGCTACCGCGGCACCTACGTGATTCGCCGTTCCGCCGAGGCCGGTGTGCAACGCAATGGTCAGTACTCGCTGGTGACCTCTCAGGACGAAGCGCTGTTCCGTTTCTACAACCCCAAGAGCAACTACAGCGAGCTGAATAACACGCTGTTCTACTACATGACCTTTACCACCGCGCCAGCGCGTCTGGCCGGCAATGGTGCGCTGGTGCAGGAGATGCTCGACCAGGTTAAGGAACCGCGTCAGGCCTGGGGTTACAACCCCGGTCAGCGCCGCGTGCGCCGTGCCCCGACCCTGGCCTACGACACGCCGATCGAAGCCTCCGACGGCCTGAAAACCGCCGACGACACCGATATGTACAACGGCGCCCCGGATCGCTATGACTGGACCCTGGTGGGCAAAAAGGAAATCTACATTCCTTACAACAACTACCTGCTCACCAGCCCCGAGGTGAAATACGACGACCTGCTCAAGCCTGGCCATATCAACCCCAAATACACCCGTTACGAACTGCACCGGGTGTGGGTGGTGGAAGGCAAGCTGAAAGCCGGCGCGCGGCATATCTACTCCAAGCGCACGCTGTTCCTCGACGAAGACAGCTGGGGCGCTGCCGTGGTTGACCAGTACGACGGGCGTGGTGAGCTGTGGCGGGTGTCGATGGCCTACCTGAAAAGCTTCTACGAGCTGCCGGCTGTGTGGACCGCGCTGGACACCTTCCACGACCTGCAGGCACGCCGCTACAGCGTGCAGTGGCTGGACAACGAAGAACCCGGCACCGCCGACTTCAGCAAGCCGTCGCCGGATGAAGCCAACTTCAGCCCGGCGGCGTTGCGGCGTAAGGCTTCCAGGTAAACCAAGCTCCACCGCTCCTACGGGGGAATGGGGACTGAAACAACAAGGGCGCCAATCGGCGCCCTTGTTGTTTGTCCAGCAAAGCAATCAAGCGGCGATGCTGATCTGGCTTCCCACGCTGGAAGCGGTGTAACCCGCGCCCGTTTCATACTGCTTCATCAACGCTTGCACCAGGCTGGCATACAGCGCGTTCTTGTCGCTGTCGGCGCTGCTGGAGGTGCTGCTGGAGCTGTCGGTGGCGCTGAGCAGGGTGCTCAGTTCGTCTTTGCTGATGCTGCCATCACCATCGGCGTCCAACTGGCTGAACAGCTCGTCGCTGTCGCTAGCACCGGCCGAAGGCGGTGGAGGAGGCGGGGCCAGGGCGGCGGTTTCATCCTGATCGATACTGCCGTCGCTATTGGCGTCCAGTTGGGCGAACAGATCGTCGATATCGATGCTGCCCAGGCTGGAATCGCTTTCCTGGGCCTTGCTCAACGCCGTCGTCAGTTCATCTTTGTCCACGCTGCCGTCGCTATTGCTATCGAGCAGCTTGAACAGTTTCTCCTGCGCATCCGTTGCCCCACCCACGCTACCGGTAGCACTGCTGCTACTCGAACTGCTGCTACGTGAGCTGGCTGTCGAGCTATAGGCGTAGCTCGAGTAACCGCTGACACCACTTATCATGGGAGTCGCTCCTGTGAAGTTGGAACCCGAAGACGGTTTCTTCGGTGATGGCAGACTCCGGGCGCTCTATGTCGGCGGTGTGTGCAGTTTGTATCGTTACCTCTACAAAATGCGGCGGGCTCGTTTTGGGTGAGAAGGTGTAAACAGTCAAGATTCTGGGTCCCAGCCTGCGCTGGGACGCCGGAGGTTTTTGCCTCCTTCACCGTCATCCCAGCGCAGGCTGGGATCCAGGTGCGCAGATGCATCGGTAACACACCCCGACGAGCCTTATTGCCGTGGCAACCGCAACACGCAGGTCAACCCGCCGCCCTTGGTCTCGCGCAGGGAAATATCCCCGCCCTGGCGCTGCGCCGCTTCGCGGGCAATGGTCAGGCCCAGGCCGACGCCGCCGGAGTTACGGTTGCGCGAGCCTTCGACGCGGAAGAAGGGTTCGAACACGCTTTCACGCTGTTCCGGGGCAATGCCCGGGCCGTGGTCGCACACGTGCACTTCAATAACGTTGTGCTGGTCGTGCATTTCAATACGGGCGTGGCCGGCGTAGCGCAGGGCATTGTTGAGCAGGTTGCTGATGGCCGAGCGCAGCGCCAGGGGTTGCACCCGCAGTGGCGCGCAATGGCCTTGCAGGGTGACATCCGCGCCCTGGTCCTGGGCGTTTTCGGTCAGCGATTCCACCAGTGCCTGCACGTCGAACCATTGCAGCGCCTCGGTGGCGCGCTGTTCGTGCAGGTAGCGCAGGGTAGCGTCGAGCATGTCGATCATTTCCGACAGGTCCTGGCCCATGCGTTCGCGCAGGTGGGCGTTGGGCACCTGTTCCAGACGCAGCTTGAGCCGCGACAGCGGCGTGCGCAGGTCGTGGGACACCGCCGCGAGCATGCGTCCGCGCTGTTTCACCTGTTCACGAATGCGTTGCTGCATGCTGTTGAAGGTGCGCGCGGCCTGGCGCGCTTCGAACGGGCCTTCTTCCGGCAGTGGCGGGGCGTCGAGATTTTCCGCCAGGCGCTCGGCGGCCTCGGATAAGCGCTGAATCGGCCGGCTCAGCAACTTGGCACCAAACCAGCCGGCGATCACCAGGGTGAGCATCTGGAACAACAGCGGTACCAGCGGACCGGTGAGTGGTCCGGGGCCCGGGCCCTGGCCAGGACGCGGTGGCTGGCGGCCATCCATCGGCGGTTGCCCAGGGTGCGACTGCTGCTCGGCAGAGGTCGGCGCGGGCGGCCCCTGTTGCGGGCCGCGAAACTGCGGGTTGCCGTACTGACTGAACCAGGCAAAGGCGAGCAAATGCGCCAGCACGATGGACAGCAGCAACATGCCAAACAGGCGGGCGAACAGGGTGTCGGCAGAACGCATCAACCAATCTCTCGTGCGTCGAACAGATAGCCCTCACCGCGCACGGTTTTGATCAGGCGCGGCGACTTGGGATCGTCGCCCAGTTTCTGTCGCAGTCGCGATACCAGCAAGTCGATGCTGCGGTCGAAGGCTTCGATCGAGCGGCCGCGGGCGGCGTCCAGCAATTGCTCGCGGTTCAGCACCCGGCGGGGGCGTTCGAGGAACACCCAGAGCAGGCGGAACTCGGCGTTGGACAGCGGCACCACCAGACCATCGGGGGCCTGCAGCTGGCGCAGCACGCCATTCAGTTGCCAGTCATCGAAACGGATGCTGGAACGTTCATCGGGGCGCTGCACGTCGCGGTCATCGCGTACGCGACGCAGGATGCTCTGGATCCGTGCCACCAGCTCGCGGGGCTCGAAGGGCTTGGCCATGTAGTCATCGGCACCCAGTTCCAGGCCGATGATGCGGTCGGTCGGCTCGCAGCGCGCGGTAAGCATCAGAATCGGGATGTCCGAGCTGCTGCGCAGTTCGCGGCACAGCTCCAGGCCGTCTTCACCGGGCAGCATCAGGTCGAGAATGATCACATCGAAGCGGCTGGCGGCCATGGCCTTGCGCATGCCGTTACCGTCGCCGACGGCTTCGCTGGCGATATTGAAACGGGTCAGATAACCACTAAGCAGCTCGCGCAGCTCGATATTGTCGTCGACGATCAGTGCGCGGGTAGTTCTTGAGCGGACGTCCCGTTCGTTAAGGGCTTCCATCGGGCGAGGACTCCGTAATACATGGGGCAGGTGGCGTGCGGGCGCCATGCTGAGGGTGGGGCGTATCGACAACATGTCGTTACTGTATCCAGTTTGGTACAAAACCACAGGCGCGCTCGCATCCCTCGTAGGAGCGGCTTCAGCCGCGATGCTGTTGATCTTCAACAACCCTGTGTGCAGGCCCGGCCAATCGCGGCTGAAGCCGCTCCTACAGAAGGCAATCCGGGTGTTTTTTACGGGTTCTTTACGCCCACGCCGCCCTTTGTATCTCGTGCCTTTACACCCCTTGTCCGGACAATTCTCCCCAGGCGGCATTTGCCGTATGACGGAGAACTATTCATGCACCTTCTGGACGGGTTGTCCCTGCTGCTGGCCAGCGGACTGTTCATTTACCTGCTGATCGCGCTGTTGCGCGCCGGCCGTAACTGAGGAGTCGACCATGGACAGTCATATCGTTTTACTGCTGCTGGCTTTCTTTGCTCTGGTGCTGTTGCCGGCACCCTGGCTCGGGCGTTTTTACTACCGGGTGATGGAGGGCGAGCGTACCTGGCTGTCGCCGCTGTTGCAGCCGGTGGAGCGTTTCAGCTACCGGGTGGCAGGCGTCGATGCCAGCCAGGAACAGGATTGGAAAAGCTACACCCTGGCGCTGCTGGCCTTCAACCTGGCCGGCCTGCTGCTGTTGTTCGCCATTCTGCTGGCGCAGGGCGTGCTGCCGCTCAACCCACAACACATGCCGGGTCTGGAATGGACCCTGGCGTTCAACACCGCGGTGAGCTTTGTCACCAACACCAACTGGCAGGCCTATAGCGGCGAAGCCAGCCTCAGCTATTTCAGCCAGATGGTTGGCCTGGGCGTACAGAACTTTGTCAGTGCCGCTACCGGCCTGGCCGTACTGGTCGCTCTGTGCCGTGGCATCTCCCGGCGTTCCAGCCAGACCCTCGGCAACTTCTGGGTCGACCTCACCCGCGGCACCCTCTATGGCTTGCTGCCGCTGTGTATCGCTCTGGCGTTATTCCTGGTGTGGCAGGGCGTGCCGCAAACCTTCAGCCACTACGTTGACGCCATGACCCTGCAAGGCGGCGAACAAAGCCTGCCACTGGGCCCGGCCGCCAGCCAGATCGCGATCAAGCAACTGGGCACCAATGGCGGTGGCTTCTTCGGCGTCAATTCGGCGCACCCGTTCGAGAACCCGACGGTGTGGAGCAACCTGTTCGAGATGGCCTCGATTCTGCTGATTCCCGCAGCGCTGGTGTTCACCTTTGGCCACTACGTCAAAGATCTGCGCCAGAGCCGCGCGATTCTCGCCTGCATGCTGATTCTGTTGCTGCTCGGGGTTGGCGTGACGCTGTACAGCGAGCTGCAACCGAACCCGGCGCTGGCCGGCCTGAATATCGAGCAGAGCGGCTCGCTGGAAGGTAAGGAAAGCCGTTTCGGTATCGGTGCATCGGCACTCTGGGCCGTGGCCACCACCGCTGCCTCCAGCGGCTCGGTGAACTCCATGCACGACAGCTTCAGCGCCCTGGGTGGCCTGGTGCCGATGTTCAACATGATGGTCGGGGAGGTGATTTTCGGCGGTGTTGGCGCTGGCCTGTACGGCATGTTGCTGTTCGTGCTGATCGCCGTGTTCCTCTGCGGCCTGATGGTGGGGCGCACCCCGGAATACCTCGGCAAGAAACTTGAAGCCCGCGAAGTGCGCCTGCTGGTGCTGACCCTGCTGGTGATGCCATTGGGCGTACTGGTGCTCGGTGCCCTGACCGCGGTGCTGCCGCTTGCCAACGCCTCGGTGAGCAACCCCGGTGCCCATGGGCTCAGCCAGATTCTCTACAACTACACCTCCGGCACCGCCAACAACGGCTCGGCCTTCGGTGGCTTCAGCGCCAACACGCCGTATCACAACCTGATGATCGCCCTGGCCATGCTGCTCGGCCGCTTCGGCTACATCCTGCCGGTGCTGGCGATTGCCGGCAGTCTGGCGGCCAAGCGCCGGGTGCCGGTGGGGCAGAACAGTTTCCCGACCCACGGCCCGCTTTTTGTCAGCCTGCTGACCATCACCATTTTGCTGGTGGGTGGTTTGACCTTCCTGCCGGTACTGGCCCTCGGGCCGGTGGCCGAACACCTCAGCCTGTTGGGTCATTAACAAGGATTTGCCATGAACGCTAAAACCCAGATACCGAGTGTGCCGAGCAAACCACGTAACCAGTGGCAGGCGGCGATGATCCAGGCTTTCGTCAAACTCGACCCGCGCCAACTGGTGCGCTCGCCGGTGATGCTGGTGGTGGAGCTCACCGCCATATTCACCACCGTGCTGTGCGGCTTGCCGGGGCAACCGGTGCCGACCTTTATCGCTGTGCAGATCGCCCTGTGGCTGTGGTTCACCGTGCTATTTGCCAACTTTGCCGAAGCCCTCGCCGAAGGCCGTGGCAAGGCCCGCGCCGACAGCCTGCGGGCTGGCTCGGTAGGGTTGTTCGCGCGGCGTCGTTTGCACAACGGCAGCTTTGAAACCGTACCCGCTGCGTCCTTGCGTAAAGGTGAAGTAGTGCGGGTTGAAGCCGGCGAAATGATTCCTGGCGATGGCGAAGTGATCGAGGGCATTGCCGCGGTCAACGAGGCGGCGATCACCGGTGAATCGGCCCCGGTGATTCGTGAGTCCGGCGGTGATCGCTCGGCCGTGACCGGCAACACCCAGGTGGTGTCGGACTGGTTGTTGGTGCGCATCAGCGTCAACCCCGGCGAGTCGACCCTGGATCGCATGATCGCCCTGGTGGAAGGCGCCAAACGGCAGAAGACCCCCAACGAAGTGGCGCTGGATATTCTGCTGATCGGCCTGACCCTGATCTTCCTGCTGGTGGTGGTCACCCTGCAGCCGTTTGCCATCTATTCCGGCGGCGCGCTGCCCCTGGTGTTTCTCGTGGCTCTGCTGGTAACCCTGATTCCCACCACCATCGGCGGCCTGCTGTCGGCTATCGGTATCGCCGGCATGGACCGCCTGGTGCGCCTGAATGTGATTGCCAAATCCGGGCGTGCCGTGGAGGCAGCCGGTGACGTGCATGTGCTGCTGCTGGATAAGACCGGCACCATCACCTTCGGTAATCGCCGTTGCAGCGCCCTGTATGCCGCCCCCGGCATCAGCGGCAAGGAACTGGCCGAAGGTGCCTTGCTGGCCTCGCTGGCCGACGACACCCCGGAAGGCAAGTCCATCGTCGAATACCTGCGCGGCCTGCACCCGATGACCGAGCCGGCCCGCGACGCGGTGCAGGCCATTCCCTTCAGTGCGGAAACCCGTCTGTCCGGCGTGGACTTCAATGGCCGTGTGTACCGCAAAGGCGCGGTGGATGCGCTGCTGAATTTTATCGGCATGCAGCGCCGGGAAATGCCGGCGGTGCTGTCGCGGGAAATCGACAAGATCGCCCAGAGCGGCGGCACGCCGTTGCTGGTCTGTGCCGACGGCAAACTGCTCGGTGCCATCCACCTTAAAGACGTGGTCAAACCAGGCATTCGTGAACGGTTTGCCGAGCTGCGCCAGCTGGGTATTCGCACGGTGATGGTGACCGGCGACAACCCCCTGACTGCCGCTGCCATTGCCGCTGAAGCCGGCGTGGACGATGTGATCGCCGAAGCCACTCCGGAGAAAAAGCTGGCGCGCATCCGTGCCGAACAGGCTGACGGCAAGATGGTCGCCATGTGTGGCGACGGTGCCAACGATGCTCCGGCGCTGGCCCAGGCGGACGTCGGTATGGCCATGAACGACGGCACCCAGGCAGCCCGGGAAGCGGCCAACCTGGTGGACCTGGATTCCGACCCCACCAAGTTGCTGGATGTGGTGCAAGTGGGCAAGGAACTGCTGGTGACCCGAGGTGCGCTAACCACCTTTTCCATCGCCAACGACGTAGCCAAGTACTTCGCCATTCTGCCGGCGCTGTTCACCACCATCTATCCGCAGTTGGGCGTGCTTAACGTCATGCAGCTGCAAAGCCCGCAGAGCGCGATTCTCTCGGCCATCGTGTTCAACGCCCTGATCATCATCGCCCTGGTGCCCCTGGCCTTGCGCGGGGTGCGAGTGGAGGCGGTGGATGCTGCCAGCCTGCTGCGCCGTAATCTGCTGATCTATGGCGTCGGTGGTCTGCTGGCACCCTTTATCGGGATCAAATTGATCGACCTGCTACTGACCAGCATTGGTCTGGCCTGAGGAAACCATCATGAACAGCTATCTACGTCCTGCCGTCAGCCTGATTGCCTTGATGACCCTGCTCACCGGGGTGGCTTATCCGCTGGCCATCACCGGGGTCGCCCAGTTGGCCTTCAACGAACAAGCCAATGGCAGCCTGATACACGACAACCAGGGCCACCTGCGTGGCTCCAGCCTGATTGCGCAACCCTTTGACGGCGCGCAGTGGTTTCAATCGCGGCCCTCGGCTGGCAGCTTTGCCACCGTTTCCAGCGGTGCCAGCAACCTGGCTCCAAGTAACCCGGCGCTGCGTGAGCGGATTGCCGGCGACAGCGAAAAACTCGCCGTGGCCGGGCAGGGCGCGGTGCCCATGGCACTGGTCACCACCTCCGGCAGCGGCCTGGACCCGGACCTGCCGGTAGCGGCGGCGCAGTACCAGATCAGCCGGATTGCCGAGGCGCGCCATATCAGCGCTGATGCGCTAAAACGCCTGGTCGAACAGAACACCCAGCGGCCGTTGATTGGGCCGGAAGTGGTGAACGTGTTGGCCCTCAACCTCGCGCTGGCAGAACAACCGCAATAAACGTAGGGTGCTGCTCTATGCCGCAACACCAACCCCCGTCATCCCAGCGCAGGCTGGGATCCAGAATTGTGTGGTGAACGCATTCCCCTGAAAAACCCGCATCGGCGGACCGCTGGATCCCAGCCTGTACTGGGATGACGGGGGAAGGGCTGAAATCTATGGAGCACCATGAGCGATAGCGAACGGGCCGATGCTTTGCTGGCCGAGGTAGATACCCGCAATGGTCGAGGCCGCCTCAAGGTGTTCCTCGGTGCCGCCCCCGGCGTGGGCAAAACCTACGCCATGCTGCAGGCCGCCCAGGCCCAGCTGCGCCAGGGCGTCGACCTGCGCGCCGGGGTGGTGGAAACCCATTCCCGCGCCGAAACCGAAGCCTTGCTGGTGGGCTTGCCGCAGCAACCGCTGAAGCGCCTCGATTACCGTGGCATGCAGCTTAGCGAACTGGATCTCGATGGCCTGCTGGCCAAGCCACCGAAACTGGCGTTGATCGACGAACTGGCCCACACCAACGTCCCCGGCAGCCGTCACGCCAAGCGCTGGCAAGACGTGCAGGATCTGCTCGCCGCCGGTATCGACGTGTACACCACCGTCAACGTGCAACATATCGAAAGCCTCAACGACCAGGTGCAGGCCATCACTGGTGTGCAGGTGCGTGAAACCGTGCCCGACTGGGTACTGCAGGAAGCCTACGAGCTGCTGCTG
This sequence comes from Pseudomonas sp. TE3786, assembly GCF_054057335.1. Classification (NCBI taxonomy): domain Bacteria; kingdom Pseudomonadati; phylum Pseudomonadota; class Gammaproteobacteria; order Pseudomonadales; family Pseudomonadaceae; genus Pseudomonas; species Pseudomonas sp. TE3786. The sequence continues at coordinate 161,906 of NZ_JBSRZF010000006.1, read as the reverse complement.
GTCGACCTGCCGCCGCGGGAACTGCTGGAACGTCTGCGCGACGGCAAGGTGTATGTACCCGAACAGGCGCGCGCCGCCATCGACGCCTTTTTCAGCCAGACCAACCTCACCGCCCTGCGCGAACTGGCGATGCAAACCGCCGCCGCACGGGTGGATGCCGACCTCAATCAGGGCTACCGCCAACTCGGCCAGGACGCGCCGACCGTGCGCGGACGGTTGTTAGTGGGGATCGACGCCGATACCCAGGCCGAGCGCCTGGTGCGCCACGCTTGTCGGGTGGCCGAGCGTCGTCATCTGCCCTGGAGCCTGGTGCATGTCGACACCGGTGCGGCGCGCGACGAGCAGGCCCGCGCACGTTTGCAGACGGCGCAGCAATTGGCCGAGCGCCTCGGTGGTGAAGTGGTCACGCTGCGCGCCGGCGAAGTGGCGAAAACCCTTATCCAGCACGCCGGCGAGCGTCGCGCCAGCCTGATTCTGGTCGGCCGCAGCCGCCAGCGCTGGCTCGGTGCCGGGGTGGCGCAGCGCTTGTTACGCCATGGCAATGGCCTGGAAATCAGCGTGCTCGATGGCGTGCTCGAACGCCGTCCACGCACGCCACGGGCCCGGCATCCTCTGCAGCGCGGCGATTATCTGCTGGCCGTCGCCGCCACCGCCGTAGCCACTCTGGTGGCCTGGGCCGTGGCGCAGGTTTTGCCGTTGCCGAATATCTCTCTGGTGCTGCTCGCGGCGGTATTGCTGGTGGCGGTGCGCACCAGTTCCGGGCCGGCGTTGCTGAGTGCCGTGCTGTCGTTTCTGGCCTATGACTTTCTGTTTATTCCACCGCATTTCTCCCTGGCCATTCACCGCCACGAAGATGTCCTGACCCTGCTGTTTTTTCTGCTGATGGCGGCCCTCACCGGCAACCTGGCGGCACGCCAGCGCAGGCAGCTGCGGGTGTTGCGTGAAACCCAGAGTGAAACCGCGGCGCTGCTCGATCTATCGCGCAAACTCACCGCCGCCACCGACCGCCAGGCGGTGGTGTTGGCAGCCAGCCAGCAGCTGGCCGGTTGGAGCGATATCGACATCTGCTTGTTGGGCCGTGCGGGCGATGGTCAGTGGCAAGTCGAAGGCGGGGTGACAGGTGCCCTCAGCGAGGCCGAGCAGATGGCCGCCGAATGGGCCTGGCAACACGACCAGGCTGCCGGCCTGGGTACTGACACCTTACCCAGCGGACGCTGGTGGTGGTGGCCGTTGTCGGGCGAAGACGGCCCGCTGCTGTTGCTTGGCGTCAGCCCGAAGAACCAGCAGCCGCTTTCCATCGAGCGCCGCCGTTTGCTCAGCGCCCTGGGCCAACCCCTGGCCCAGGCCCTGGCCCGTGCGCAACTGGCCCAGGACCTGGAAGCCGCACGCCTGCATGGCGAAACCGAACAACTGCGCAGCGCCTTGCTGGCCTCGGTATCCCACGACCTGCGCACGCCACTCACCGCCATGCGCGGTGCCATCGACAGCCTGCTGACCCTCGACGGCCAACTGCCCCACAGCGACCGCATCGAACTGCTGGAAAGCACCCGCGATGAAGCCGAGCGCCTGGACCGCTATATCCAGAACCTGCTGGACATGACCCGCCTCGGCCACGGCGGGCTGAAACTGGCCCGCGACTGGGTGGCACCGGTGGATATCGTCGCCAGCGCCCTGCAGCGCCTGCGCCCGTTGCTGGCACCGCTGAACGTGGAAACCCAGGTACCGACGGAGCTGCCGTTGCTTTACGTGCATGCGGCGCTGATCGAACAGGCGCTGATCAACGTAGTGGAAAACGCCGCGCGTTTCTCGCCGACCCAGGGCCGTCTGCGGGTGGCCGTGGACAGCGACGCCAGCGAACTGCGCATCGTCGTCAGCGACCAGGGGCCGGGCATTCCCGAGGCTGAACGGGCGAAAATTTTCGACATGTTCTACACCGCCGCCCGTGGTGACCGAGGCGGGCAGGGCACCGGTCTGGGCCTGGCCATCTGTCAGGGCATGCTGGGTGCCCATGGTGGTCGAGTGACAGTCGGCGAAGGTCTGGATGGGCGCGGCGCCAGCTTGACCCTACACTTGCCCCTGCACCCGCAACCCAGCGCCGATAACGACCTCCTATGACCAGCAACGCCAGCACCATTCTGTTGATCGACGACGAGCCGCAGATTCGCAAATTCCTGCGCATCAGCCTCGCCGCCCAAGGCTACAACGTGCTCGAAGCCGCCACCGGCAGCGAGGGCCTGGCCCAGGCCGCCCTGGCCAAACCGGACCTGCTGGTACTTGACCTCGGCTTGCCGGATATGGACGGCCAGCAGGTACTCAGCGAAGTGCGCGAATGGTCGCAGGTACCGGTGCTGGTGCTGTCGGTGCGCGCCAGTGAAGGGGAGAAGGTCAAGGCGCTGGATAACGGTGCCAACGACTACGTGACCAAGCCGTTTGGCATCCAGGAATTTCTTGCCCGGGTGCGGGCGTTGTTGCGCCAGGCGCAGACTGGCGATAGCCCGCAGGCCTCCGTTACGGTTGGGCCGCTGACGGTGGATTTTGCCTATCGATTGGTGACCCTGGATGGTGTGGAGGTGAGCCTGACGCGCAAGGAATACGCGGTGCTGGCGCAGCTCGCGCAGCATGTGGGGCGGGTGGTGACGCAGCAGCAGTTGCTCAAGGATATCTGGGGGCCAACCCATGTGGAGGACACCCATTATTTGCGGGTGGTGGTGGGGCATTTGCGGCAGAAGTTGGCGGATGATCCGGCGGGTCCGCGGTTTATCTGTACGGAGGCGGGGGTGGGTTACCGCCTTAAAGCGTAGGGCCAATATGCGCCCTGCAAGATCAAACGCTCGCGGCTACAGCCCCTCCCACAGGGCAATATGTTTCGTCGGCAAACGGAGGTCCTTGTGGGAGGGGCTTTAGCCGCGACGAAGCAAACGACCATCCCCAGCTCTAGCCGTTTTCTTCTTCGTACCGATCCAGGGTATCGCTGGTAATGATCCGCCCCAACTCGATCAACTCCGGCGCTTTGTAGAACTCGAAAAACCGACACGCCCGCCGTGGCACGTTGACCAGAATATCCGGCGGATACCCGGCAATCTTGTATTGCGCCAACGACGTCTGCATCACCTCGAAACTCTGGTTTACCAACTCCAGCAACGACGCCGGGCTGCCCGTCTCGGCCACCCGCGAACCACTGGCCGAGTTCGGCGTCGGGCTCTCGTCGGGGCGCGGGGAGGGCGCTGCCGCTGGTGGGTCGAGCCACGGATTGGGCTCGGCGCGCGCGGCCGCTTCCAGTAGGGCGATTTCTTCCCCAGGCTCGGGCAGCTTGCGTCGGAAGGGCATGCGCGAACCGAGCGAGCCCATCAAACCATCGAGCTTGTTCTTGAACGCGGCCGGGCGTTCGATCACGGGGAGTTGATAGTGGCGCTGGCCATTGGCGTTCAGGTTGACGGCGACGATCAGGTCACAGTGGCTGGCCACCACCGGCACGATGGGCAGGGGGTTGAGCAGGCTGCCATCGACCAGCATGCGTTTGCCCTGGATCACCGGGGTGAACAGGCTGGGAATGGCCGCCGAGGCGCGCATGGCCTGGTGCAGGTTGCCCTGCTGGAACCAGATTTCCTGTTGAAAGGTGAGGTCGGTGGCCACCGCCGTGTAGGGGATGCGCAAGTCTTCGATATTGATCTCGCCGACCATCTCGCGAATTCGGCCGAAGACCTTTTCGCCGCGAATCGCCCCCAGGCGAAAGCTCACGTCGAGCAGGCGCAGAACATCGAGATAATCCAGGCTTTCAATCCAGGCGCGGTATTCCGGCAGCTTGCCGGTGGCGTAGATGCCGCCGACCACCGCGCCCATGGAACAACCGGCAATGCAGGCGATCTCGTAGCCGCGCCGCTCCAGCTCCTCGATGGCACCAATATGGGCATACCCCCGTGCGCCCCCCGCACCCAGCACCAGCGCTACACGTTTACTCATTACCTGCTCCTGATTACTATCGCCGGCGGTTTCCCGACCATACGCGTGCAGGCCTCCACCTGCCAAGGCAAGTCGCCATGGCCGCTGCGCTTAGTCGCACTTTTTTCTGTGGTTGGCGTCAGAGCTTTACGCGCGTTCAACTACCCTTTTTTCGCTGTTTCTTTTCTCTTGGAGCAAAAGCAATGAAAGCCTGGATCTGCTTACCCCTGATGGTGCTGGCGTTGTCCGGTTGTGCCGCGAAAACCGCCTACCGCGACAGCTGCGCGGCGCAGTCGGACGCCGCCTGGCGCGAGCTGGATATCGCCAAGGCCGAAGGTTTTTCCGGCACCGTGAGCTACTCCAAAGCCCTGACGCTGCTGACTGGCGCCAAGACCTCGCAACAATTCGAAGGCTACGAAAGCTGCACCAAGAACGCCAAGAAAGCGCGTTTCTATATCAGCGAATCCCGCGCCGGGCGTTGATTTTCGCCAGCGCCTTTAAGATCAAAAACCATCGCGGCTAAAGCCCCTCCCACAAGAGATCGCGTTCCTTTGTGGGAGGGGCTTTAGCCGCGAGCTTTTGATGAGCAATACACGCCTCAATTCCGCCGCAACAAATCCAGCACAGCGATACAAGTCATTCCTATCGCCATCTCCCACTATCAGGGTCTAACCACCTGACTGTGAGCGCTCGATGGCCACTCCCATTTCCCGCACCGCTCTCACGCCCAGTGACTGGGGCCTGCTATGGCTGCGGGTGGCCGGTTCGTTGTTGCTGTTGCAGGTACACGGCCTGCCCAAGCTGCTGCATTTCAACGAGCAATTGAGCCTGATCGAAGACCCCTGGCACCTGGGTGCCAAGCTGACATTGAGCCTGGCGATCTTCGCCGAGGTGCTGTGCCCGTTGCCGATCATCCTTGGCGTGTTCACCCGCCTGGCCTGCCTGCCGATTCTTGCCGTGCTGTTGGTGGCGCTGCTGTTTGTGCACCCCGAATGGAGCCTGGCCGAGGCTCAGTTCGCCTGGCTGCTGGCGCTGGTGTTCAGCTCCGTGCTCATTGCCGGGCCTGGACGCATCGCGCTGTCTTGGCGTTTGCCGGGGCTGGTCTATCGTCAGTGACGGCCTGTCATTTACTGCAAAGGAGAACGTCGCGCGATGAGTAGCGTGGAATTGTTTGATGAGGTGGTCACCTTGCTGGTCCGCCATCGCGTAAAAGCCGGCCAGGACGAGGCCTATGAGGCCTGGCTGCGGCGCATTATCGCCACGGCGAAAAGTTACGCCGGGCACCTGGGCATCGATGTGATGCGCGGCCATAGCCAGGGCCTGACCCTGTTCACCTGCGTGCTGCGTTTTACCTCCACCGACCTGCTGCAAGCCTGGCTGGACTCCACCGACCGTCGACGCCTGGTGGCCGAAGTCGAGCCGCTGCTGGCCGACGGCGACCAGACCGAAATCAACGCCGACCGCGAATTCTGGTTTACCCCCAACGATATCGGTGGTGCCAAACCGCCACCGCGCTGGAAGCAAGCCTGCGTGACCTTTCTGGTGATTCTGCCGCTGAGCATGGGCGTGCCGCTGTTGTGGAGGCCCCTGTTCGCACAACTGCCATTTTTGTCTGGCTATCTGGCTAGCAGCGTGCTGATCACCCTGAGCATTGTCTTGCTTGTGGTGTACGTCTTTATGCCGCGGGTGACGCGCCTGTTCGCCCCCTGGCTCAACAAGGCCTGAAGGAGTCCCACCCATGGCTGATGACCTGCCCCCCAAAGAGCCCGGCCGCCGCCAGTTCCTCGCCGCCAGCTCGGTGCTCGGCGCCGCTGGCGCGCTGTGGTCCGCTTTGCCTTTTTCCGCTTACGCCACCTCATCAGGAGCACCGATGAACGCCGATCTGATTCTTTTCAATGGCCGTCTGCATACCGTCGACCGGGAAAAACCCACCGCCACCGCCGTGGCCATCAAAGACGGCAAATTTATTGCTGTGGGCAGCGATGCCGAGGCCATGGCCCTGCGCGGCAGTGCCACGCAAGTGGTCGACCTGCAAAAGCGCACGGTGATTCCCGGCCTCAACGACTCGCACCTGCACTTGATCCGCGGTGGCCTCAACTACAACCTGGAACTGCGCTGGGAAGGCGTGCCGTCGTTGGTCGATGCCCTGCGTATGCTCAAGGATCAAGCCGACCGTACCCCGGCGCCGCAGTGGGTGAGGGTGGTCGGCGGCTGGAACGAATTCCAGTTCGCCGAAAAGCGCCTGCCGACCATTGAAGAACTGAACAAAGCCGCACCGGATACCCCGGTATTCGTCCTGCACCTGTACGACCGTGCGCTGCTTAACCGCGCTGCGCTCAAGGTGGTCGGCTACACCCGTGACACGCCCAATCCACCGGGCGGCGAAATCGTCAAAGACGCCAATGGCGAACCCACCGGCATGCTGGTGGCGCGCCCCAACGCGATGATTCTGTATTCCACCCTGGCCAAGGGGCCGAAGTTGCCGCTGGAATACCAGGTCAACTCCACCCGGCAATTTATGCGCGAGCTCAACCGCCTGGGCGTGACCAGTGCCATCGACGCCGGCGGCGGTTACCAGAACTACCCGGATGACTACCAGGTGATCCGCGAGCTGGCCGCCAACAACCAGCTCACCGTGCGCATCGCCTACAACCTGTTCACCCAGAAACCCAAAGAAGAGTTGGTGGACTTCAAGAACTGGACGCAGATCGTCAAACCGGGTGATGGCAACGACTTCTTCCGTCACAACGGCGCCGGGGAAATGCTGGTGTTTTCGGCGGCCGACTTCGAGGACTTCCTTGAACCGCGCCCGGACCTGCCGCAAACCATGGAGCAGGAACTGGAGCCGGTGGTCCGCCATCTGGTGGAACAGCGCTGGCCGTTCCGCCTGCACGCCACCTATGACGAATCGATCTCGCGCATGCTCGACGTGTTCGAGAAGGTCAACCGCGATATTCCCTTCAATGGCCTGCACTGGTTCTTCGACCACTGCGAAACCATCACACCGAAAAACATCGAGCGCGTACGTGCCCTTGGCGGCGGTATCGCGGTGCAGGACCGCATGGCGTTCCAGGGCGAATACTTCGTTGACCGCTACGGCAAGCAAGCCGCCGAAGCCACGCCACCGATCAAACGCATGCTCAGCGAAGGCGTGCCGGTAGGCGGCGGCACCGATGCCACCCGGGTGTCCAGCTACAACCCCTGGACCTCGTTGTACTGGATGGTCAGCGGTAAAACCGTCGGTGGTCTGGAGCTGTACCCCGAAGGCCTGCCACGGGAAACCGCGCTGCAACTGTTCACCCACGGCAGCGCCTGGTTCTCCACCGAACAGGGCAAAAAGGGCCAGATCAAAGTCGGCCAGCTGGCGGATCTGGTGGCGCTGTCGGCGGATTTCTTCAGCGTCGAGGAAGAAGCGATCAAGTGGATCGAGTCGGTACTCACGGTGGTGGACGGCAAGATCGTCTACGGCACAGGCGACTTCGACAAACTGGCGCCACCCGCCTTGCCGGTCACCCCGGACTGGTCACCAGTGGTGAAAGTGCCTGGCCACTGGCGCCAGCAAACGGCATTGGCGGCTGCCGTGCATCAATGTTCCGGGCCGTGCGGTGTGCATTCCCATAGCCACGAAAAGGCGCGTCTGTCGTCGGCGCCGGTCAGTGATCACCAGGGTTTCTGGGGTGCGTTCGGCTGTTCCTGCTTCGCCTTCTGAATCCGGGTTTTAACCTTCGGGCCCGATCGCGGGCCCGGCATTTCAAGGAGTCATCATGAGCAAGAAATACAACCGCTTGGACAAAGACAACGCCGTGGTCCTGCTGGTCGACCACCAGGCCGGCCTGATCTCGCTGGTCCGCGACTTCACCCCCGACGAGTTCAAGAACAACGTGCTGGCCCTGGCCGACATCGCCGCGTTCTTCAAACTGCCGACCATCCTCACCACCAGCTTCGAAAACGGCCCCAACGGCCCGATGGTGCCGGAGCTGAAAGCCAAGTTTCCGGATGCGCCGTATATCCCGCGGCCGGGGCAGATCAATGCCTGGGACAACGCGGACTTCGTGGCGGCGGTGAAGGCGACGGGCCGCAAGCAGATCATCATTGCCGGGGTGGTCACCGATGTCTGCGTGGCGTTCCCGACGCTGGCGGCGCTGGAGGAGGGCTTTGATGTGTTTGTGGTGACCGATGCGTCGGGCACCTTCAACCCGCTGGTGCGTGAGTCTGCCTTGAGCCGCATGGTGGAGGCGGGTGCGCAGTTGATGAACTGGTTTGCTGTGGGCTGTGAGTTGCAGCGCGATTGGCGTAATGACATTGAAGGCTTTGGGGCGATTCTCGGCGGGCATCTGCCGGCGTACGCCAATTTGATGCAGAGCTATTCGCAGAAGAGCTGATGGTGGTGGGCGCGCCTCTTTCGGGAGGCGCGCTGTTGGTTTTGCGCCTTACGCGCGAGTTGCTTTTCAGCAGTCGCCGGAGTGCCGGACCAGCTGAAAATTAACCAAAAAAGGGCTTGGCCTAACCTTGGCCCTACGCGCCTCGCTCGGCTCCTGCCTCGCGTTCACCTGCGCATCCCCTCCATTAGGCCTTCGCCAACGGGGCGGGGGGATCAAGATCACCCGCGGTAGATCAAAAACGAGATATTCGTTTGCGGCAGCGAACGGCGTACTTCTGCGCGACTCTGGGTCCCAGCCTGCGCTGGGACGACGGAGGTTTTGCTCCCGAGCACCGTCATCCAGGCTGGGACCCAGAATTTCTCGACGAATACCGTATCAAGCCCAGCAGTGGTTGCCGGTCGCCTGATTTCGATGCCTAAAAAGCATGTTTTTTATGCCTTTCGCTGCCTATAAATAAAATAGCTATAAATATCAGTAACTTAAAAATCTTAATTCCATAGTGTTATTACAAAATAGGAAAAAGTTACTTTTTGAGATAAGCCCTATCCCCAATCATTGCCCCCAACACCTTAAGACCGCTCTGCAATGGCCTTTTTGCCCTGTCGAGTGCTCGTTGGCCACTGTGCTGTTGGCCAGCGGGAACAAGCAATCCCAAGGAGTTCTACATGGGCAATGTTCAAACCGCCGCGACAACGCAGCGGCTGTGGCAGAAGGCACCGGCCAGTGCTGATCTGGTCGATCTCGGCCATCGCCATCGCGAGCCACTGGCGCACAGCCGTCGTCATCACGTCGCTCCGGTCGGCGCCCTCAGCCGTCGTGAAAAAGTGCTGTTGGCAATTCTCGCCGTGGTCGCCCATGGCGGTCTGATCTATTGGTTGAATCAGCAGACCACGCCGCCGCTACCGGTGATACCGCCGGAGATTCCGCCGATGGAAATCGAGTTCACCCGGCCGGCACCGCCGGTGGTCGAACCGCCGCCACCTCCACCGCCACCACCGCCTGTGGTCGAGCCGCCACCACCGGTAGTGGATGAACTGGCCGCCAAACCGGCACCGAAACCAATTCCCAAGCCGAAACCGACACCGCCGCCCAAGCCAGTACCCAAGCCGGTAGAGCCGCCGCCACCAGCGCCTGCACCACCGCCAGTTGCTGCACCGGCACCTGCACCCGCTCCACCAGCGCCACCGGCTCCACCAACACCGCCCTCCAACGCGGCGTATTTGAAGAACCCGCTGCCGGAGTATCCATCGCTGGCACAACGCCGGGGTTGGGAAGGGGTCACGTTGCTACGGGTGCATGTGCTGGCCAACGGCAGCCCGGCAGAGATTCAGATTCAAACCTCCAGCGGCCGCGAGCTACTGGACAAGGCAGCAGTACAAGCGGTGAAGCGTTGGACCTTCGTGCCTTCGAAACAGGGCGGTAACGCCGTCGATGGTTGGGTCAGCGTCCCGCTGGAATTCAAGTTGCCGCATTAACGGCACTTACGAACAAGCGTCACTAGAAATTTACAGAGCTAAAAATTTACAGAGAGAGAGTTGAATCATGAGCTTACTGGCGACATCCCCCCTCGAATCGATTGAAAGCGCAGTTATCTGGCTGCTGGTTGGCTTCTCCGTAGTCACCTGGGGTCTGGCCCTGTTGAAGGCCCTGCAGTTCGGTCGCCTGAAAAGCCAGGATCGCAAGTTCCAGAAACTGTTCTGGGGCGCCTCCAGCCTCGACGGTGCCGCCGAGTTGGTGAATGCCCAGCCAGGCGCAGTGTCCCGCGTTGCCCAAGCCGGTTTCGGCGCGATTCAGGTGCATGAGCAAGCTCAGGACCTGAGCCAGGCCATCAACCACCAGGATCGCCTGGAACGCGCCCTGCGTCAGCAGATTCAGCGTGAGCGCCGCTCCCTCGAATCGGGCCTGGCAGTAGTGGCCTCGATTGGCAGTACCTCGCCCTTTATCGGCCTGTTCGGCACCGTGTGGGGCATCATGGAAGCCCTCAAAGGCATCAGCGCCGCCGGCTCCGCCAGTCTGGAAACCGTGGCCGGTCCTATCGGTGCAGCCCTGGTCGCCACCGGCGTGGGTATCGCCGTCGCAGTACCTGCGGTGCTGGTTTACAACTACTTCCTGCGTCGCCTGAAACTGAACTCCGCCGACCTCGACGATTTCGCCCATGACTTCTACAGCCTGGCGCAGAAATCCTCGTTCAAACTGATCCAACTGCCAGGCGGCAAAGCCGCCGCCCAGAAAGTGAAGGAGGCGTCGTAATGGCCTTCTCCACTCAAGACAGCGATGAAGTGCTTAGCGAGATCAACGTAACGCCGCTGGTGGATGTGATGTTGGTGCTGCTGGTGGTGTTTATCGTCACCGCGCCGCTGCTGACCAACGCCATCCCGATCAACCTGCCCAAGACCGAGGCCGTGGCCCCGGTCGAGCAGAAGGATCCGCTGGTGGTGAGCATCGACGGCGAAGGCAAATTCTTTATCAACAAAGACGAAGTTCAGCTGGAGCTGCTGCAAAGCAACCTGGAAACCGCCAAGGCCAAAGATGCCGAGCTGCGCGTGCAGTTGCAGGCTGACGAGAAGGTGGACTACGGCCAGGTAGCCAAGGCCATGGCCTCCATCGAACGGGCAGGGATTACCAAGTTGTCGGTGATCACTGCGCGTTAACAGTTTTGGCTGCCCTTCTTCAGGCAGGGGCAGGGCGGCCTATTTTCTTCTGAGGTCAAAAGCATCGCGGCTGAAGCCGCTCCTACGAGACCTCGCCGTCTGTAGGAGCGGCTTCAGCCGCGATAGGGCAAACCTCGCTCCCGAGCCTTAAGGATCCCCATGACCACTACCCTGTATATCTCCCCCGGCGCGTGCTCCTTTGCCTCCCACGTAGTTGTGCATGAATTGGACTTGCCGATTCAGGTGGAGCGCGTGGCGTTGCGCACGGCGGACTCGCCGATTCACCAGATCAACCCGCTGGGGCGGGTGCCGGTGCTGCAACTGGATGACGGCCGGATCATTACCGAGAACAGCGCGATTCTGCCGTTCCTGGCGGACTTGAAACCGGCCACCAGCTTGTTCGCTCCGGTGGGCAGTGTGGAGCGGGCGCAGATTCAGAGCTGGATTGGGTACCTGGCCTCCGAGGTGCATGTCGGCGGGTTTCGACCGCTGAACCGGCCGGAGCGTTACAGCGCCGATGAGAACGCCCATCCGGGGATTCGGGCGCAGGCGCTGGAGCAGCTTTACACCGCGTTTGCGCATATTGATCGGCATCTGCAGGGCCGCGAATTTCTGGTGGCGCAGCGGTACACCATTGCCGATGCGTACCTGGGGGTGTTTGCCGGGTGGGCAGGGCGGGTGGGCGGTCGGCTGGATGAATTGAAGGATTTGGCGAGGTTTCGCGAGGCGTTTAAAGCGCGCGCGGCGGTGAAGCAGGCGTTGGTGGCAGAGGGGTTTTAGAACTCCGGCCGTTGGGGCCTCGTTTGGTTTGCGTTGTTCTTTACCGCGTGCCCTGAGCTCACGCGGTAAAGAAAATCAGCCCAGCTCGCCAGAAAACTGTAGTGGCGCACACGCCAGACCTAGCGCTCCCGCATTGCCTCCGACCGCGCCTTAAGCACCGGTTTCAGCAAGTAATCCAACACACTCTTCTGCCCAGTAATAATCCCGACGTTAGCCACCATCCCCGGAATAATCAGCAACGGATGCTCATCCGTGCCTAGATGATTTTTATCCGTCCTCACCTGAATCAGATAAAAACTGTTGCCCTTGTCATCGGTCACGGTATCGGCGCTGATCAGCTCCAGCTTGGCTTTCAAGCCGCCATAGATGGTGTAGTCATACGCGGTGAATTTCACCATCGCGCTTTGCCCAGGGTGCAGGAAAGCTACGTCTTGCGGGCGGACCTTGGCTTCGATCAGCAGGTTGTCTTCCAGCGGCACCACTTCCAGCATGTCGCTGCCCGGCTGCACCACACCGCCGATGGTGTTGATCTTCAGCGTCTTGATAATTCCGTGTACCGGCGAGATCACGGTGGTGCGGGTTACGCGGTCGTCGATGGCGACGCTGGTGGCGGTGATTTTCTGCAGTTCGGTGCGTTTCTCGTTGAGCTCTTTGGAGGCGTCCGAGCGGAAGGCCAGGTCGGATTCCTGCATTTTGCTTTTGATTTCATCGATGGCCGCTTCGGCACGGGGAATGGCCAGTGAGGTGGAGTTCAGCGAACCACGGATTTCCACGGCGCTGCGCCGCAGGCGGAGGATTTCCACGGGGGAAATCGCGCCGGTGCCCACCAACGGTTCGGACATGTTCAGTTCCTGTTGCAGCAGGCCGAGGCTGGAGCGGTATTGCTCGGCCTTGGAGCGGAATTCAGCCAGCTCCTGGGTTTTCTGCCGCAGCTGTTCGTTGAGGGTGCGCTGTTCGCTTTCCAGGTGTTTTTTCCGCGAGCTGTATAGCGCCAGTTCATCGGCAGCCAACTGTGGGGCCTTTTCCAGAATGTCGGGGGAGAGCAGCATCGGCCGCCCTTCGGCCTCGGCGGACAGGCGTTCGACCCGCGTTACCAGGGCCAGGCGGTCGGCTTCGGTTTCGCCGCGGTTGGAGAGAAAACGGGTGTCGTCCAGACGCATCAGCTTGTCGCCTTTGTTCACCATCTGCCCTTCGCGCACGAAGATTTCGGTGACGATGCCGCCTTCGAGGTTCTGGATCACCTGCACCTTGCTCGAGGGGATGGCTTTGCCTTCACCGGTAGTCACTTCATCGAGCACGGCAAAGTGCGCCCAGCCGAGGGCGGTGAGCAGCAGGCCGCAAGTGACCCACAAGGTGATGCGCGACAGCCAGGGCGAGTCTTCGCGCACGGTGCCCTCGACCTCGGGCATAAACTCGGTGTCCTGCTTTTTCTGCCGCAGGCTGGAAAAGTAGCCTTTCGGGGGTTGGCTCAGGTCCATGACATTCCCGTTAAACAATAAATTCAGTTGGCAATTCGGTTGGCAATTTGTTGCGCACTCACACCGATGCCTGACCGATATGGCCTTTGCGCAGCGCGTCGATAACCGCTTCTTTCGGCCCGTCGGCCATTACCTGGCCGTTGTCGAGCACGATCAGGCGGTTGACCAGGCTGAGCATCGAGGTGCGGTGGGTGATCAGCAGCACGGTCTTGCCCTGGACCCAGGGTTGCAGCTTGGCCTTGAGGGCTTCCTCGCTGGCGTTGTCCATGGCGCTGGTGGGTTCGTCGAGGACCAGAATCGGCGGGTCCAACAGTAACGCGCGGGCCAGCAACACGGCCTGGCGTTGGCCGCCGGAAAGCAGTTGGCCGCGTTCGCCCACCGGTCGTTCGAAGCCCTGCGGGTGCTGGCGGGCCAGCTCACTGGCACCGGTCATTTCCGCCACTTCGAGCATCCGCTCATCACTGACGTAGCGAGCGCCGAGGGTGAGGTTGTCACGCAGGCTGCCGGACAGCAGCGGCAGGTCGTGGGCGACGTAGCCGATCTGGTGGCGCAGGTCGGCGACGTCGAGTTGGCGCAGGTCCAGGCCATCGAGCAACAGCTGGCCCTCCTCGGGGGTGTAGAAGCCCATGATCAGCCGCGCCAGAGTGCTTTTACCCGAGCCACTGCGGCCGATGATGCCGATGCGTTCGCCCGGCTGCATATGCAGACTGGCACCGACCAGGGCCGGGGCGTTGGCACCGGGGTAGGTGAAGCTGACTTTGTGCATATCCAGCGCGCCCTTGAGGTGGGTGCGCTCCAGCGGCCGTTGTTTGGCTTGGCGCTCCTGGGGCATGGCCATCATCGCGTCGGTGCTGCGCATGGTGATCTGCGCTTGCTGGTAGCGGGTGATCAGCCCAGCGATCTGCCCAAGCGGTGCCATTACCCGGCTGCCGAGCATGTACGAGGCCACCAGCGCGCCGACGCTGAGGTTGCCATCGATGATGCAGTACACCCCGGCGATGATCGTCGCCATGCCGGAGAACTGCTGCAGAAACAGCGTGCCGTTGGTGGCCAGGGCGGAGAGGTTGCGGGCATGGGCGTCCAGGCGGGTCATGGCACCATGAGTGGTTTCCCATTTGTGCTGGCGCTCGCTTTCGGCGCTGCAGGCCTTGAGGGTTTCCAGGCCGCTGAGGGTTTCGATCAGCAGGGCCTGGCGTTCGGCACCCAGGGCCAGGCTTTTCTGCACGGTATCGCGCAGGCGCGACTGGATGATCAGGGCAAAGCCGATGGTGATCGGAAAGGCCAGCAGCGGGATCACCACGATCCAGCCCCCGAGCAGGCCGATCACCACGATCATCAGCAGGGCGAAGGGCAGGTCGATGATGCTGGTCAGGGTCACCGCGGTGAGAAATTCGCGCAGGCCCTGGAAGTCATGAATGCTCTGGGCAAAACCGCCAATGCTGGCCGGGCGGGCGACCATGGACATGCCGGTGATGCGCTCGAACAGGGTGGCCGACAGCACCACATCGGTTTTCTTCCCGGCCACATCCAGCAGGTGCGAACGCAGCACCCGCAGCAGCAGCTCGAAGATGGTGCCCAGCAGCAAGCCGATGGACAGCACCCACAGGGTGGCGGTGGCCTGGTTGGGCACCACGCGGTCGTAGGTTTGCATCACGAACAGCGGCACCATCATGCCCAGCAGGTTGATCAGCAGGCTGGCCAGAACGGCGTCGGCGTACAGCCAGCGCGACAGTTTCAGGGTGTCGCGAAACCACGCCTCGACCCTGGGCACCAGCGGTGTGCGCAGTTCTTCCAGTTCGTGACGGGGGCGGGCGAACAGAGCCTGGCCGGCGTATTCGTTCTCCAGCTCCTCACGGCTGACCCATTGCTCGCCGCCTTCGGCTTCGCTGGGCAGGATCAGCGCCTGGTTGTTCGGCCCCCATTCACGCAGCACCGCACAGCGGCCGCCTTTGAACAGCAGCAACACTGGCAGGTTGAGGGCCGAGATGGCTTTCAGCTCGCGGCGCAGCAACCGCCCTTGCAGGCCGGCACGGGCGGCGGCGCGGGTGAGCAGGTCGGGGCTGAGGCGTTGTTCGGGCATCGGCAAGCCGGCGCTCAAACTGCCGCGACTGGCCGAGCAATTGTGCAGGTTGCAGAGGATCAACAAGCCGTCGAGCAACGGGTCGTCATGGTCTAGCCGTGGATCTCCGGAGGGTCCGGTCCTTTCCATGGTGGTCACAGTCTCACAACTCCTGATTCAGACCTTGAGAACTCGGCTGACTGTTTTTGTGAACACACCGCTGTAGAGGGGTTCAGACAATCGTCGCCGGACTTCAAACGTCGGGGCTGATACGCCCCCAGCCACGCGGGTGGCCGGGAGAAACACGATTTCGTAGGAGCGGCTCAAGCCGCGATCCCGGCAAAAGGGGATCAAGAGCATCGCGGCTGAAGCCGCTCCTACATAACCGCGTGCGTGGCACGCACGCGGTTATTTCATCGCAGGTAGTTGCGCAGTGCTCTTCACCTCGTTCAGTGCAGTGGCTTCGGCTGGCAGCACGGTGCCTTGTTTGCGCAGCAGATCGCCCATTGCCGATTGCAGGCGGTACATCGAGAACTCCTCGGTGTAGCGCACTTCGACATAGCGGCGGTTGGCGGTGAACAGCTCGTTTTCACTGTCCAGCAGATCGAGCAGGGTGCGTTGGCCAAGGCCGAACTGGTCCTGGTAGGCCATGCGTACACGTTTGGTGTAATCGGCGTAGTCGCGGGCCTTCGGCGTTTGCAGCCGGGCGTTCTGCAGGGCGTTCCAGGCCAGCGAGAGGTTTTCGTTGATCACCCGCAGGGCGTTGTTACGGATATCCATGGCCTGGTTGATCTTGTAGGCAGTGGATTGCAGGTTGGCTTTGTCGCGGCCGCCGTTGAACAGGTTGTAGGTCATCACCACACCGGCACGCCAGGAGTTGTCGTGGCCCTCTTCGCCGCCGGTGTCGTTGTTGGCATTGGCCGCCAGCTCGCCGTCAAGGCGTGGGTAGAAGGGCGATTTGGCCACTTCGTATTGTTTCTCGGCGGCGTTCACATCCGACTGCGCCGATTTCAGCAGCGGGTTGTTGTCGATCACCGTTTGCCGGGCGCTGTTGAGGTCTTCGGGCACCTGGCCCTTGATCGAGGCCGGGGTTTCCAGCTCATCGGGCATACGGCCGACGGCACTGAAGAAGTTGGCCTCGGCGTCGGCCAGGTTCACTTCTTCGGTGTACAGGTTGTTGGCGGCCAGGGCCAGACGGGCGGCGGACTGATCCGTATCGGCAGCGCTGCCGACGCCACGTTCGCTGCGCAGGCCGATCTGGTCGCCCATGCGTTGGTGGGCCTGCAGGTTGTTTTTTGCCAGCGTCACCATTTCGCGACGCTTGAGCACTTCCAGATACACCTCGATGGTGCGCAGGGCCAGGTCCTCGGCGGTGCCTTGGATGTAATAGGCACGCGAGTCGACTACCGCTTCGGTGCGGGCCACTTCATTGGGGGTGTTGAAACCGTCAAAAATCATTTGCCGCAAACGCAGCTGCGACGTGCCGTACGTCAGTTGCTCTTTGTTATGACCGGTCAGACCACGGGTAGTGGGGTTATCGGTTTCCTCACGGCCGTAACCGGCGATCGCATCGACAACCGGGAAGTAACCCCCCTTGGCAACCTTGACTTGCTCGAGGCTGGAGCGGCGGTCGTTGATGCTGGCTTGGAGCTCAGGGTGGGTGTCGATGGTGCTTTGGATGGCTTGGGACAGGGTCATGGCCTGCGCCTGAGCGCAGACCAAAGCCAGCAGCACGCTGCTCCACAAGGGGGTTAGTGCAGGCATGGGTACATCTCCAGATGTGTGTGTTGTGTTGGTTTCGCCAATAAATTGGCTTATATGCCCAGTGAACCGTTTCAGGCTTGTAACATCACAGCTAAGAACATCTTTAGAAGAAGCTAAGAAATTTTTGGCACAAGGGTTATGACGAAAAAGTCTTATGCAGAGTGTGAAAACGAGCACATTGTTTTTTCCTGAAAGCCCCGTTTTGCGGTGCCTGTGGCATCGGCGGAGCTTAAAAGAACGGTCAAATGCAGTTTTAGAGCGTCTGGAACGGGGAGAACATCTGCTGGTAGTTCGAGGCAGGCTAGGGCGATATTTTTTTGACGTCATGGCTTTTTGATGCAAGGCATCAATGCATAACTTTCAGTCGGTTTCTCGTATTCCTCAGGTTTTGAAAGGCTTTGGCCCTTTGAAATTACATGTCGACGGTCGTTGGCAGCGGTATTGAGGAAGGAATCATGGCTACGTTAATTGGTGTCGTCAGCAAGGTAATCGGCGAGGTCTATGCGGTAGCGAGCGATGGATCGCGACGCGCGCTGACTGAAGGTGATCGGGTTTACGCCGGTGAACAACTGGATACGGGCGCCACAGGCGCAGTTGCCTTGGCCCTGGCCAACGGCGGTGAACTGACCCTCGGCCGCGAAAGCAGCCTCAATCTGGATACCTCCCTTCTGGCGGGCCACAGCAGTGGCAACGACGCCACTCCGGTCGACCCGACCGCGCCGGCCACGCCCAGCGAAAAAGAACTGACCGATGTAGAAAAACTGCAGGCCGCCATCGAGGCGGGTGCCGACCCGACCCAACAAGGTGAAGCCACGGCGGCCGGTCCGGGCGCGGGTGGTGCCGGTGGAGCAGGGGGGGCCGGTGGTGGTCGCTCCTTTGTGCTGTTGACTGAAGTCGGCGGTTCGGTCAATCCGACCATTGGCTTCCCCACCGAAGGCCTGGTCCGCGGTCCCGAGTTTCCCGATCCGGAACCGCCTGCCAACAATCAGCAGGCGGCCATTGACGGTACGCCTGCGGCGGGCACTGTAGCGATCAATCTGGACGAAGACGCCGACCTGCCCGGCAGCATCGAAGGCAGTGCCTACGGTGATGACTCGCCAGCCGTACCAGCCTCCATCAGCGGCAGCCTCGGTTACAATTTCGGCCCGGACGGCCCCGGCGCTTTTTCCTGGAATGCGGTCGATCTCTCCGGCCTCAGCTCCCATGGCTTGGCACTGGTCGCGGTGATCAGCACCGATGGTCTGACCCTCACTGCCCACCAGGGCAGCACCGATGGGCCGGTGGTGTTTACCGCCACCAACACCGATCCGCTTACGGGTGCCTACAGCTTCGAACTGCAACTGCCGCTGGATCATCCAGTCGCCGGTGCCGAAGACACTCTGAATCTGAACCTCAACTACACCATCACCGATGGCAACGGCACCCCGGCCGGCGGCACTCTGGCGGTTAGCGTCAACGACGACAGCCCTGAGCTGGTGACCTTCGACGGTGAGGGCGAGGGCAATGGTGACCAGGGCCCACGGCCGTCGGCGTTCCCCCATGTGGGCGGCACCGTGCATGAAGATGCCCTGACCCATACGCCACCCAGCGAAGGCCCAAGCCTGTTCGCACTGCCGGCCCAGCCAGCGCTGAATGCGCCCTACGAGGGCAACAACGAAGACAGCGATCCGCAAGGTTCGGATACCGATCCAACCCAAACCGTTTACGCCAGCTTCGAAGCCGGCCCCGGTTCGCTGCTCAGCCTGGTGAATTTCGGTGCCGATGGCATCGGCAGCTTCGGCTTGGTCAACACCGTCACCGCCAACACCTTGATGCAGGCTCAAGGCCTGACCTCGGGCGGCGTGGCTTTGGAGTTCACCGTCACGGTTGCCGGTGATGGCAGCTACACCACCCTGACCGCCAGCGTGCCCGGCTATGACGTATTTACCCTGCAAGTGGGTGCCGACGGCAGCTTCAGCTTTACCCTGCAAGGTCCGCTCGACCACCCATTGGCCAACGGCGACGACGGCGAACTGTTGGGTGATGGCGAAGTGCTGGGCATCGACTTCACCCATCTGCTGACCGCCACCGACTTCGACGGCGATCCGGTGCAAGGCTTCGATCAGGCCAATGGCCTGTTCACCATCGATATCGAAGACGATGTGCCGACTGCCGGCAATGTCACCGCCAGCACGGTGCTGGATGAAGACGGCCTGAGCGGCGGCATCAACGGCGGCCCGGACGATGTGCCCGGCGCTGCCACCACCGTGAGTGGCAACCTCACTTACGCCGCTGGTGGCGACGGTCTGCAAAGCGTGGCCTTGAGCGGCCCGAGCACCTTGGGCAGCGAGACTGTGACCTCAGCCTGGGATGCCAGCACCAACACCCTGACCATCAGCTCGGCCCGGGGTGCCTTGGTCACTGTGGTGCTCACCGATACCGCCAGCGGGGCCTATACCGTCACCCTGCTGCAACCGCTGATGCACGAAGCGGTGGATACCGAAGACGACATTACCCTCAACGTTGGCTTCACCGTCACCGATGGCGACAAAGACCAAGCCAGCGGCACCCTGACGGTGACCATCAACGACGACAGCCCGACCATTCAGACCGCCGACCTCGGCGGCAGCTCGTTCGTTACCTACGAAGGCAGCAACGCCGGCTACAACAACAGCTACGGCTACTACATCAAAGCCGACGACGGCACCCCGGTGGATGGCAAGATCATCTGGGCCAACGTGCATAACCAGAGCGTGGGCGACACCGTCGATATCAGCAACCTCGACCCGGCGCACAGCGGTTTCTTTATCATCCCCAATGGCGCCAGCAACAACGCCGGCCTGGCCAATGGCGCGGAAGTCACCTTCAGCCAAGTGGGCGGCCTGTGGGTTGCCTCGGTGGGGGGCGTGCCGCTGGTGGGTTCCGACGGTGCCAATGTGCTGTTCAGTGATGCCACCCTCAACCCCGGTGGTTCGCACCTGGCCGACGGTTCCGGGCCTGGCAATCAGGATTGGGAAGACCTCACCAACGGCTCCGACTTCGACTATGACGACGTCAGCACCAACGTTACCTACGGTTCGACCCTGCAGTTGCAGGTTGATGAAACCCATCTGAACGTCGACGCCTCGGCCAACTTCAGCGGTGCCTTCAATGTGCAGCCCGGTGCCGACGGCCTGCAAAGCCTGACCTATGACCTGACCCTCGGCACCACCAGTACCAGCCTGGTGGACACCGCCACCGGTGAAGGCATTGAACTAAGCCTGGGTGCGGGGGGGATTGAAGGCCGCACTGTGGGTACGGGCGACCTGGTGTTTACCCTTAGCGTGGACGCCACCGGCAAAGTCACCCTCGACCAGATTCGCGCCGTGGTGCACGCCGATGGCAGCAACCCGGACGACGTCGATTACCTCGGCCTCGGTCACGTCAATCTGGTCGCCACCGCCACCGATAACGACGGCGATACCGCCACCGGCAGCCTCGACCTCGGTGGCGTGATCAGCTTCCGCGACGACGGCCCGAGCATTGTTCCCGGCACCTTCGCAGGCATTGCCCTGGTGGTCGATGAAACCACCCTGGGCCTGGATGCCACAGGCGATTTCAGCGGCGCCTTCACCAGCAGCTTCGGTGCCGATGGTGCCGGCACCCTGGTCTACAACCTCAATGTCAGCGCCGCAGGTGCCGACAGCGGCCTGGTGGACACCGCCAGTGGCGACGCGATTCTGCTGTACAAAGAGGGCAGCGAAATCGTCGGCCGCGTGGGTGGCTCAGGCGGCGACGTATCGTTCAAAGTCAGCGTGGACGCCGCTGGCGTGGTCACCCTGGATCAGCAACGCGCCCTCGAACACAGCCCCGACACCGGGCCGAACCAATCGAGCGGCAGCCTGGTGGCCAACCTGGTGCAGCTCAGCGCCACCATTACCGACAAGGACGGTGACAGCAGCACCGCCACCCTCAATATCGGTAACACCATCAGCTTCAATGACGATGCACCGGTGATCGAACCGGGCGAAGGTCGGCTGCCATTCCTGCAAGTGGATGAAACCGTCCTGGCCACTGACCACAGTGCCGATTTCAGCGGCGTGTTCAGCAGCAGTTTCGGTGCCGACGGTGCCGGGACCATTGCCTACAACCTCAACGTCAGCGCCGACGGTGCCGACAGTGGCCTGGTGGACACCGCCAGCGGCGCTGCCATTGTGCTGTTCAAAGAGGGCAACGATATCGTCGGCCGGGTCGCTGATGCCTCCGGCGCGATCTCTTTCAAAGTCACCGTCGATGCCGGCGGCACGGTCACCCTCGACCAGCAGCGCGCCATCGAACACAGCCCGGATACCGGGCCGAACCAATCCACCGGCAGCCTGGTGGCCAACCTGATTCAACTGAGTGCGACCATCACCGACAAGGATGGTGACAGCGACAGCGCCACCGTGAACATCGGTGACCACATCAGCTTCCTCGACGATGCCCCAAGCATCAGCGTGGGCGAGGGCAAAGTCGCCAGCCTGGTGGTGGATGAAAGCGATCTGGGCAGCGATGCCCATGGCAATTACAGCGGCAACTTCAGCGGCAACTACGGTGCCGACGGTGCTGGCACTACCAGTTACAGCCTGAGCGCGGCACCCGATGGCACCCTCAGCGGCCTGAAAGACACTGCCAGCGGCAGCGACATCCTGCTGTACAAAGTCGGCGACGACATCGTCGGCCGCGTGGGCGGCCCGGCAGGTGCCATTTCCTTTGTCGTTTCGGTGGATACGGCCACTGGCGAGGTCGCCCTCGATCAGCGCCTGGCCATCGTCCACAGCCCGGACACCGGCCCGGATCAGGCCACCGGCCTGGCCAGTGGCCTGGTGCAACTGACCGCTACCATCACCGATAAAGACGGTGACAGCAGCAGCGCCAACCTCGACCTGGGCAATGCCATCAGCTTCCACGACGATGCGCCGACTGCCGGGCAAACCACTGCGCCGGTGGTGCTCGACGATGAGGGCCTGCTGGGCGGTATCAATGGCGGCCCGGGTGACATTCCGGGGGCTGCCACCAGCACCTCCGGCAGCCTGAACTTCGCAGCGGGTGCCGATGGCCTGAAAAGCATTGTCTTGAGTGGTCCGACCACTTTGGGCAGCGAAACCGTGACCTCGGCCTGGGATGCCGGCAGCAACACCCTGACCATTAGCTCCGCCCGTGGCGCACTGCTGACCGTGACTCTTACCGATACGGCCACTGGCGCGTATACGGTGAACTTGCTGCAACCGCTGATGCACCCGGATACCAGCAGCGAAGACAATATCCTGCTGAACCTGGACTACACCGTCACCGACAAGGATGACGACACCGCCACCGGCTCGCTGACGGTGAATATCGACGACGACAGTCCGACCATTCAGGCGGCCGACCTGGGTGGCAATTCCTTTGTCACCTTCGAGGGCAGCAGTGCCGGTTACAACAACAGCTATGGCTACTACACCAAGGCCGCCGATGGCACGCCGGTGGACGGCAAGATCATCTGGGCCAACGTGCACAATCAAAGTGCCGGCGACACCTCCGACCTCGGCAGTCTGGACCCGGCCCACACTGGCTTCTTTATCATCCCCAATGGCGCCAGCAACAACCCTGGCCTGGTCGACGGTGCCAGCGTCACCTTCAGCCTGGTGGGCGGGGCCTGGGTTGCGTCGGTTGGCGGCACGCCGCTGACCGGTTCGGATGGTGCCAGCGTGCTGTTCAACGATGCCACCCTCAACCCTGGCGGCTCACACCTGCAAGACAACGGCAGTGCCGGCAACCAGAACTGGGAAGACCTCACCCTGGGGTCTGACTATGACTACAACGATGTGGCCACCAACGTCACCTGGGGTTCGTCGGTGCAATTGCAGGTGGATGAAAGTGATTTCAGCACCAATGCCAGCGCCAACTTCAGCGGTACCTTCAATGTGCAGGCCGGTGCCGATGGCCTGGCCAGCCAGAGTTATGCGCTGAACGTCACCGGCTCCGACTCCGGGCTGGTGGATACCGCCACCGGCTCGAACATTCTGTTGTTCAAAGAGGGCAACGCGATTGTCGGCCGCGTCGCTGGCGCCGCTGGTGATGTGTCCTTCACCGTTACGGTCGATGCCAGCGGTACGGTCACCCTCGATCAACTGCGCAGCATTGTGCATCCGACCCTGGACCCCGACGAAGCGGCGTACCTGGGCTCCGGGCACATCAGCCTGGGCTCGACGGTGGTTGATGGCGACGGCGACAGCGCCACGGCGTCGGTCGATATCGGCAAGGTCATCAGCTTCAGAGACGACGGTCCCAGCGTGGGTAGCAATGGCCTGGTTCTGCTCGACGACGACGCTCTGGCCAACGGCATTGCTGGCGGTGTGAACGACGATGTCGACGCCTCGAATGCCAGCGGCACGCTGGCGCATAACTACGGCGCTGATGGCTCCGGCTCGATCCAGTGGCTGACCACTGGCGCGCCCAGCGGCTTCAGCTATGAAACATCCGGCACCAGCCTGTTGGTGAAACAGGGCGGCAGCACCGTGCTGACTGTGTCGCTGAATAGCAGCACCGGCGCTTACAACGTGGTGCAGAACGCACCGATCGATCACGCCAATGCCGACAACGAAAACAACCAGGCTTTTACCTTCAACTACCAGGTCATCGACAAGGACGGTGACAAGGCCAATGGCACCCTGCAACTGAACGTCGATGACGACACCCCGCATGCGCAGAACGATGTGGCCTCGGTGCAGGTGTCGCAGCAGCAGAACTTCAACACCGTGTTTGTGCTGGACTTCAGCGGCAGCATCGACAACACCGAGCTGAACCAGATGCTGGTGGCGGTGAAGGCTGCTGCTCAAGCGCTGTTTGCCGGCACCAGCGGTGATGTGCATGCGCAGATCGTGGTGTTCTCTGACGGTGCGGCGTCCTACCCGACCTTCGACAATTACGCCGCCTTCGCGGCCAAGATCGATGCCATCAACCCGGCCACCGGCGGCACTCGGCCGTTCGATGGCAGCACCGACTTCACCGATGCGGTGCACAAGGTGGTTACCGACTTCACGCCGATTCCCGGCGCGAGCAACCAGGTGTTCTTTATCAGTGACGGCAACCCCAACCAGAACACCGGCAGTGGCGGCAATTCGCTGAGCGATGCGGGTGTCATCGAGTGGAATAACTTCGTTGATAACAACCATATCAACGTCACCACCATCGGTATCGGCGACGGCATCGATAACAGCCATCTGCAGCAAGTGGACCTGGACGGCAGCGGCTCTCCGATACTGGTCAGCGGCTTCGACACCCTGATCGATACCCTGGTCGACCAGATCATCGGCGGCTTCGTTAACGGTAACGTGTTGCATGGCAGCGACGGTGTGGCCGGCACCACGGACGACGATGGTTATGGTGCTGATGGCCCAGGCCATATCCAGTCGATTCAGGTGGGCGGCGTCACCTATGTCTGGGACGGCGTAAACACCATCGACCCAAGCAGCGGGGCGAATATCGCCGGCAGCCAACTGACCAATGTCAGCACCCCGGCTGGCGGCACCTTCTCGTTCAACTTCGCCACGGGTGCCTGGAGCTACAGCGCACCTGATTCGGTGAGCGGCGACAAGGTGGAAACCTTTGCCTACACCATTGTCGATCACGACGGCGACCCATCCTCGGCCACCCTCACGGTGTACGTGGAAGACACCTCGCCAGTGGTGGCCACCGTCGATGAGGACGAACTGGCAAACGGCATCACCGATGGCGATGCCTTCACCACCATTGCCACTGGCAGCGTCAGCGACCTCAGTGCCGCCGGCAGCGGCGCGCAGTTCAGCCTGAGCAGCAACACCAGCGGCCTGGCTTCGGCCACCTCCCATGGGGTGGCGCTGGTCTACAGCGTGTCCGCCAATACCCTGATCGCCACTGCCGGCCCGACTGGTCCGCAGGTGTTCACCCTGCAGGTGCAGAGCAACGGGGACTACACCTTTACTCTCAAAGGCCCGCTGGACCACCCCGTTGGCAATGGCGATGACAACGAACTGCTGACCCTCAATTTCGCCAGCATTCTGCAGGCCACCAACGGCGTTAACCCGCTGACCCTGGCCGGCAGCTTCCTGGTCAATATCGAAGACGACGTGCCCACCATCAGCGCCGGCAACGCCACCGCCGCCTCGCTGCAAGTGGATGAAAGCAACCTGCTGGTCAACGCCAGCCACAACTTCGCCGGCGCGTTTACCGGCCTGTATGGTGGCGACGCTGCGGGTTCCACCACCTACAGCCTGAATGTCAGCAGCGCAGGGGTTAACAGTGGCCTGAAAGACAGCGCCACCGGCAACGACATCCTGCTGTACAAAATCGGCAACGACGTGGTCGGCAAATACGGCGGGGTAGGCGGTACCACGGTGTTCACCGTGGCGGTGGATGCCAGTGGCCAGGTGACCCTGGATCAGCTCCGCTCGATTGCCCACACCCCGGATACCGGTGTCGATCAGGCCGCTACCCTCAGTGCAGCCAACCTGGTGCAACTGACGGCGACCATCACCGACTATGACGGTGACCACAGCAGCGCCACCCTCAACCTGGGCAACGCCATCAGCTTCAAAGATGACGGCCCCAGCGTGGGCAGCAACGACACCGTGCTGCTCGACGACGATGCACTGCCCAATGGCAATGCCAGCGGTATTGGCGATGACGATGACTCGGTGAATGCCACTGGCACCCTGGCCCACGGCTATGGTGCCGATGGTGCCGGCTCGATCCAGTGGCTGACCACCGGTGCACCAGCCGGTTTCACCTACGAGACCGCCCCGAGTGGCGCGCTGCTGATCAAACAGGGCGGCATTACCGTGGTCACTGTGACGGTGAATAGCACCAGTGGTGCCTATAGCGTGGTGCAGAACGCGCCAATCGACCATGCCACTGCCAACGCCGAAAACAACCAGCCGTTCACCCTGAACTATCAGGTGAGCGACAAGGATGGCGACAAAGCCACCGGCACCCTGAACATCAATGTCGATGACGACACCCCACTGGCCAAGGGCGACCAGGCCTATGTGCAGGTGGCGCAAGGGCAGAACTTCAACACCGTGTTTGTGCTGGACTTCAGCGGCAGCATCGACAACACCGAGCTGAACCAGATGCTGGTGGCGGTGAAGGCTGCTGCTCAAGCGCTGTTTGCCGGCACCAGCGGTGATGTGCATGCGCAGATCGTGGTGTTCTCTGACGGTGCGGCGTCCTACCCGACCTTCGACAATTACGCCGCCTTCGCGGCCAAGATCGATGCCATCAACCCAGCCACCGGCGGCACTCGGCCGTTCGATGGCAGCACCGACTTCACCGATGCGGTGCACAAGGTGGTTACCGACTTCACGCCGATTCCCGGCGCGAGCAACCAGGTGTTCTTTATCAGTGATGGCAACCCCAACCAGAACACCGGCAGCGGCGGCAATTCGCTGAGCGATGCGGGTGCCATCGAGTGGAACAACTTCGTTGATAACAACCATATCAACGTCACCACCATCGGTATCGGCGACGGCATCGATAACAGCCATCTGCAGCAGGTGGACCTGGACGGCAGCGGCTCTCCGATTCTGGTCAGCGGCTTCGATACCCTGATCGACACCCTGGTGGCGCAAGTCACCGGTGGCTTCGTCAATGGCAACGTACTGCTCGGCAATAACAACGCTGTGGGCGGTGGCGATGACGACGGCTATGGTGCCGACGGTCCGGGCCATATCCAGTCGATCCAGATCAATGGCGTGACCTATGTCTGGGATGGGATCAACACCATCGATCCATCGGGCCCCGGGGCCAACATTGCCGGCAACAGCCTGAGCAATATCGCCACGGCCGAAGGCGGCAAACTGTCGTTCAACTTCAGCACCGGTGCCTGGAGCTACACCGCACCAGCCTCGGTCACGGGCGACAAGGTGGAAACCTTCCAGTACAGCATCATCGACCATGACGGCGACCCATCCTCGGCGACTCTGACGGTTTACGTCGAAGACGCCGGCCCGGTAATCGCCCGTGTCGACGAAGACGAGCTGGCAACCGGTATCACCGATGGCGACGGCGTCAACACCATTGCCACCGGCAGCGTTGGCGATCTGGTGGCAGGCCCTGGCACTGCCCAGTTCAGCCTGCTGAGCAACACCAGCGGCCTGCCGGCAGCAACCTCCCACGGTATTGCCCTGGTGTACAGCGTGTCGGGCGACACCCTGACCGCCAAAGCCGGTGCCAGTGGCCCGCAGGTATTCACCCTGCAGGTCGCCAGTAACGGCGATTACACCTTCACCCTCAAAGGTCCGCTGGATCACCCGGTCGGCAATGGCGATGACAACGAAATCCTCAGCCTGAACTTTGCCAGCATCCTCAAGGCCGTGGACGGCAGCAGCAATCCGATGAGCCTGGCCGGTGGCTTCCTGGTGCAGATCGAAGACGATGTGCCGGTGGTCGGTCTGGCCACTGCGCCCGCGCCAACCCTGCAAGTGGACGAAAGCAGCCTGGCCACTAACTTCACCAGCAACTTCGCCAGCGCCTTTACCGGCAGCTACGGCGCCGACGGTGCAGGCAGCACCAGCTACAGCCTGAACGTCAGCGCCGCCGGGGTGAGCAGCGGCCTGAAAGACACCGCCACTGGCAGCGACATCCTGCTGTACAAAGTCGGCAACGACATTGTTGGCCGGGTGGGCAGCTCCGGCCCCACTTCCTTTGTGGTGTCGGTGAATGCCGCAGGCGATGTGACCCTCGACCAGCAACGGGCGATTGTGCACAACCCGGATAGCGGTCCTGATCAGGTAGCAGGCCTGGGCTCCGCCAACCTGATTCAACTGACCGCCAGCAGAACCGACTACGACGGTGACAGCAGCAGCGCCATTCTGAACCTGGGCAACGCCATCAGCTTCCGCGATGACGCGCCGAGCATCAGTCTCAGTGGTGCTTCCCTGGCCACCTTGCAGGTGGACGAAACCAACCTGGCCAGCAATGCCGCCGGCAGTTTTGCCAGTGCCTTCACGCCAGCAGGTGGTGCCGACGGCATCGCCAGCACCAGCTACAGCCTGAACGTCAGTGCCGCGGGTGTGGACAGCGGCGTGGATGATTCGGCCACTGGGCAGAGTGTGCTGCTTAACAACGAGAGTGGGGTGATTGTCGGCCGCACCGCGATCAGCAATGAAGTGGTGTTTAGCGTCTCGGTGAACAGCAGCGGGGTAGTGACCCTCGATCAGCTGCGCTCGATTATCCATAGCCCGGATACCGGGCCGGATCAGTTCACCGGCCTGGGTGCCGCCAACCTGATTCAACTGAGCGCCACGGTTACCGACAAGGACGGCGACACCGCCACTTCCACCCTGAACCTGGGCGGTGCGATCAGCTTCCGTGACGATGCCCCGAGTATCAGTGCCGGTTCGGCGGCGGCAGACTCCCTGCAAGTGGATGAAAGCAACCTGCTGGGTAACGCCACGGTGAACTTCGCCAGCTCCTTCACCACAGTCGGTGGTGCTGATGGCGTGGCTTCCACCAGCTACAGCCTGAAGGTCAGCGCGGCGGGTGTGGACAGTGGTCTGGATGATTCGGCCACCGGCCAGAACGTACTGCTCAGCGTCGAGAGTGGGGTGATTGTCGGCCGCACCGCCAGCAGCAATGAGCTGGTGTTCAGTGTGTCGGTGGACAGCACGACCGGTGCCGTTACCCTGGACCAGGTGCGCTCGATCCTGCACACCCCCAACACCGGGGTGGATCAGGAAGTCAGCCTGAGTGCTGCCAACCTGGTGCAGCTGGTGGCCACCGTCGTCGACAAGGACGGCGACACCGCCACTGCCAACCTCAACCTCGGCAGCGCCATCAGCTTTAAAGATGACGGCCCGAGCATCACCCTGAGCAACGCCACGCCGGTGACCCTGCAGGTCGATGAAACCAACCTGGCCGTTGATGCCCAGGGCAACTTCTCCGGTGCCTTTACCGTGTCGGGCGGTGCCGATGGCCTGGGTTCCACCACCTACAGCCTGAATGTCAGCTCCGCAGGCGTGGCCAGCGGCCTGAAAGACAGTGCTACCGGCAGCGATATCCTGCTGTACAAGGTCGGTAACGACGTGGTTGGTCGCGTGGGTGCCACCACGGTGTTTACCGTAGGCGTCGACACCATCACCGGCCAGGTCAGCCTCGACCAGGCCCGTGCCATCCTGCACCTGCCCAATTCCGGGCCGGATCAGGTCGCCACGCTGGGTGCCGCCAATCTGCTGCAACTGGTAGCCACCGTGGTCGATAAAGACGGCGACTCGGCCAGCACCTCGCTGAACCTGGGCAATGCCATCAGCTTCCGCGACGATGCCCCGACAGCGGCCAACATCACCCAATCCGGCCAGGCTTCCACCAGCCTGAACACCAACCTGATGATCGTCCTGGATATCTCCGGCAGCATGGACAGCGGTGCCGGGGTGGGCAGCATGAGCCGCCTGGACGTGGCGAAAAATGCCCTGCTGGAGCTGTTCGAACAGTACGACGCGCTGGGCGATGTGAAGGTCAGTGTGGTGACCTTCTCCACCACGGCCGCGGCGCAGGAAGTCTGGGTATCGATTGCCGATGCCAAGGCGGCGATTCTGAGCCTGAACACTGCCGACACCACCAACTACGATGCGGCGCTGATCCAGGCGATCAACACCTACGGCCAGGCCGGGAAAATTGCCACAGGCAATGTGCAAAACGTGGCGTACTTCCTCTCCGACGGTGAGCCTAACGAGCCGAATGGTGATGCCGGGATTTCCAACGTCGCGGGTTCCGCCGGGGCAGGTTGGCCAGGCGGCGGCACCCTGTCGGAAGAGCAGGCGTGGATCAACTTCCTCACCGCCAACAACGTGCGCGCCTACGCCCTGGGCATGGGCAGCGGCAGCACCGAGTCGGCGCTGCACCCGATTGCCTACGACGGCACCACTGGCACCAATACCACTGGATCGGTGGTCACCGACCTGAATAACCTCAGCTCGGTACTGGTCAGCACGGCGCAGGCTTCGCCGCTGCTGGGCACGCTCACCACCGGCGGCAGCTTCGGTGCCGATGGCGGCTTTGTGCGCACGCTGACGGTGGATGGCAAAACCTTCACCTACGACAAAACCACCAACAGCGTGACCACCAGCGGCTCGGGGACTACCACCAGCAGTTATTCCGCCGGCATCCTCACCCTGGGTCTGTCCTCGGGCGGCAGCCTGGCGGTCAACGTGGCCACCGGCGGTTACTCGTTCACCCCGCCCAGCGCGGTGAGCACGGCGATTGCCGCGACCATTCTGTTCACCCTGATGGACCTGGACGGCGACAGCAGTGCCCAAGCCGCCCTGAATATCGGCATCAGCGCCAGCCAGGCGCCGATGGTGGTGCGCGATGATCTGGTGCTGAGCAACGTTGCCGCACAGAGCGGTGCCGATCAGATCCTGATCCCCACCTGGGCGCTGTTGGCCAACGACACCGGGCCAAGCCACAACCTGCTATCCACCATCGCCGCCAATGGCGCAGTGGACGGTCTGGTTACCCACGGCAGCACGAACATCACCTTCACTGAGGAGAGCAGCAGCGCTACCGACGGCGGCGGCTTCACCTACACCGCCTCGCTGGACCACGCCACCGCACTGGATACCGCGGCGGTCAGCGTGGTGCGCGATGCGGGCGACAGCACCCTGACCGGCACCTTCCGCGATGAGATTCTGCTCGGTCGCGATGGCTCGGCAGATACCCTCAACGGCGGGGATGGCAATGACATCCTGATTGGCCTGGGCGGCAACGACACCCTCAATGGCGGGGATGGCAACGACATCCTTGCCGGTGGTTTGGGCAATGACGCGCTTAACGGCGGCAATGGCGTCGACACCGCCAGCTACATCGACGCCAACTCGGCGGTGATCGTCAACCTTACTGCGGGTACCTCCAGCGGCGGCGGTGGCTCTGACACCTTCAACAACATCGAGAACCTGATCGGCTCGGACTACAACGACACCCTGACCGGGAGCAGCGTCAGCAACTACCTGTATGGCGGTGCTGGCAATGACACCATCAGCGGTGCCGGTGGCGATGACTTCCTGGTGGGAGGCTTGGGCAATGACACCCTGAGTGGTGGCAATGGCCATGACACCTTCATCTGGGAAAAAGGCGGGCTGGGCGGTACCGACACCATTAGCGACTTCACCCTTACCGGAGCCAACTCGGATGTGCTGGATCTGTCGCAACTGCTCTCCGGAGTGGCGCAGACCGGCGCGGCACTGGATGACTACCTGAGCTTCAACTTTGGTAGCACCACCACCGTCAATATCGCAACCACGCCCGGCGGCGGGGTTGCGCAGAGTGTGGTGTTGACCGGGGTGGATCTGGCGGGGGCCTATGGTGGGCCGGATGCGGCGACGGTGATCAATGGCATGC
The DNA here is from genome assembly GCF_054057335.1 of Pseudomonas sp. TE3786. Taxonomy (NCBI): domain Bacteria; kingdom Pseudomonadati; phylum Pseudomonadota; class Gammaproteobacteria; order Pseudomonadales; family Pseudomonadaceae; genus Pseudomonas; species Pseudomonas sp. TE3786. Next base: position 130,501 of record NZ_JBSRZF010000006.1, on the reverse strand, counting down.
TCAGTGACCATACGTTGAAGACTGATACCGTTTAAATCGATTGTTCCTGACTTGGCCCGCCTTATGGCGGGCTTTTTTTTCTGGGTGTACGGCATCGAGCGGCTGCGCGTCGGCATTGCACTGGTCTGGCTTGCTCTCGATCTGTGTGGGAACGGCCGGCCGGCGTTCCGTTTTAGCCGTGAGCTTTTAAAAGATCAAAAGCTCGCGGCTAAAGCCCCTCCCGCAAGAGTTCTGTTCGGCCGTGAAATCACCATTTGCAGGAGTCGAGGCTAAACCGGAGCGCCGGCCGGCGCTCCCACAAACAACCCGGTCCCCGCGGGAGAGGCTTTAGCCTCGATCTTTTGATCTTGCTGTAGCTGTTGATCTACCCGCCCCATTAGCGCAGGCCGAGTGGAGTCGTTGCGCAGCGGAGACCCAAGGTTGGGGCAAGCGCTTTGGTTACTTTGCCGTGGCCGGCATTCCGGAGACTGGCCAAGTGACTCGCGCCTAAGGCGCGAAACCAAACGCCCAGCGCACGCGGTAAAGAAGAACTCCACCGTTCGCCAAGCGCTGAATTCCAAAGAGTTGGCCCGCCCAAAATGCGGGCCCTAACTCAGGCCCAGGGTGCCGGCGCCCCGATCAACCGCCCCATGGCCCCCTTGATCCCCAATTCCTTAAGCGCCAGCAACTCGCCCTCGGTCTCCACCATCTCCGCAATCAACGGCAAATCTATGCTGTTAGTCGCGCGGAACATTGCCTCGATAAACATGCGCTTATCGCTTTCCTGATCAATGGCCCGGATATAGGTGCCATCCACCTTCAGATACGCCAAGCCCAGGTGCGTCAGGTTGCCGATCAGGCTGAACCGTCCACCGAAGTGCTGCAGGCCCAGGTTGTAGCCGGCCGTATGCACGGCCTGGCTCAGGCGCTCCAGTTCGGCCGGTGGCGGCAGGTGGCGTTCGTCCACTTCCAGGGTCATCAGCGCCGCATGCTGGGGATTTTCCTTGAGCAGCGCGATCAATTGCGCCTGGGCATCGGCCTCACGCAGGGTGGCGGCCGACAGGCTCAGGGCAATCGGTTGCTGGTGTGCGGCCAAGTGGGCGAGGGCATGTTTGAGCATCGCCAGGTCGAAGCGCGCGGTCCAGCCCAGGCGTTCGATCCAGGGCAGGAAGCGTCCGGCGGCGATGGCTTCGCCTTGCGGGTCGATCAAGCGCGCCAGCACCTTATGGTGCAGCACGGCACGGCTGTCGGCGCAGTCCACTACCGGTTGGAAATACAGTTCGAGTTTGCCTCTGTTCAGCGCTTCGTCGATCCAGCCGCGCCAGTCGTTGAGGCTTTGGCTCGGTGCGGCGTTGAAGTCGTCGAGGCGTTCCCAGAATCTGGCGCTGTTGCTTTGCGCCTGGGCCAGGGCCTGGTCGCCACGGTTGATCACGCTGACCACTTCCTCGCCTGGACGGAACGCGGCAATGCCCAGGTGCGCGACTGGCGTGCAATCGCTGGCACCGGTCTGGCGCAAGCTTTCCAGGCTATCGCTCAGTTGCAGGGCGAGGCGGTCGGCGTCTTCGCCGGAGAGTCCGGGGGCGAGCAGGGTGAACTCGCCGCCGCGGCTACGCGAGGCTAGCCAGTCACTGCGCTCGGGGTTTTCGAGCAGGCGTTTGAGTAAGTCGCCGATAGCGCTGATCAGGGCGTCGGTACGTTGTCCGCCGAGACGTTTGTTGAGGCCGCCCAGGTCGTTGACCCGCAGCATGATCAGGTAACCCTCGGTGTTCTGTTCCTGGGTGCTCAGCTGGTTGGCCAGGTTGATATCGAACAGGCGGCGGTTGGCCAGGCCTGTGAGGGTGTCCTGGTACGCCTCTTCGCGAAGTTTTTCGCTGCGTGCGGCTTCCTCGGCAAACAGGGCTTTGAGTTTCTCCACCATCTGGTTCATCGCCAGCACCACCCGTTTGAGTTCCGGGGTGCGGGGTACGCGGGGCAGGGTGAAGAACTCGCGGCGGCTGATGGCGTGGGCTTGTTGCACCATATTGTCGAGCGGCTTGAGTTGGGTGCGCAGTAGCCAGCCGCCGAGGATCGAGCTGACCAGCCCGCACAGCAGCAGCCAGGCCGCGCTGCCGATGGCGCTGTCCCAGAGTTTGGCCAGGGCGAATTGCGGATGGCTGAGCACTTCCACGCGGGCGGCCTGGTCCCAGCCGCGCATGATCATGGCGTCGCCGCCTTCGGGTTGCAGGTCGATCAGTTTGACGAACCAGGCCGGCACATTGTCGGTGGTGGTTGTGGTGCGCCGCTCCACCATGGTTTCGCCGTTATCCACGCGCACCACACGGATGGTGGCGTAGTAGCCGCTGTCGAACACCGAACTGACCATCAGCTCGATCATTGCCGGGTCGTCGATATGCGGGGTCATCGACAGCGCGAGTGCAGTGGCGGCGTCCTGGGCATGGGAGCGTAACTGGCTGAGCAACTGCTCGCGCGAGCTTTCCACGCTGGCGATAAAACTGCCGGTAAAGGCCACCACCAGAAACAGGCAGATGGCGAGAAACAGCTGCTTGAGTAACGACATAAGGTTCTCCTAACCCTCACCAACGGCAAAGCCTTCGGCCTTCATTTTTTTCAACAAATCCTGCCAGCGCGAAAGCTTTTTGGTGTCACTACGTTTGCCAGTGGAACCTGGCAGGTACAGACCTTCGGCATTGAAGGAATACACCGGTAATAAATCTTTGCGTTGCGAGGCGGGGCGAATATCGCCGATCAGATTGTCCAGTACCAGCGGCTGCGCCGTGGGGCTGGAGTAGTAGGTCAGCACCATGTGCGCCTGGTTGTAGTTCAGCGCCTTAACGTACGTGATGCGCAGCTTTTCGCTGGGAATTCCCAGGCGGCGCAAGGTGAAATATTTGGCGATGGAGTAGTCCTCACAATCGCCGGCACCTTTGACCAGCGCCTCCAGCGGCGTGGCCCAGTAGTCTTCCTGGCGCCAGTTGCGCGCATCGTCGACAAAGCGCAGTTCACGGTTGAAGAACTTGTTCACCACGCTGAGTTTTTCGTTCTCGGGTAGAGCGTCGCTGGAGTTGATCAGGTCGCTCCAGGAGAGGATGCGTTCCTTGGCTTCGCCCAGATTGCCGTAGCGACTCTCGGCGGTTTTGAGGATGACGGCGAAGTCCCAGTTGGCGTAGACACTGGCCACTCCCACCAGCAACGCGAACAGCAAAGACAGGCCCGCGCGTGCCAGAGGCAGGCGCCCTTGTCGTCCTTGATTGCGCTGCCGAAGCTGCATGTCGCGTCTCCGCCGAAGATGGAGTGATTCTAGGCAGTTGAGGCGGAATTTGCTGTAGCTGAGGTGGGAAAATTTCAGCAGTTTTCGGGGTTTTTGTAGGAGGGCTTCAGCTTCGACTTCTGCACGCAGAGCGATAAAAGCATCGCGGCGCAAGCCGCTCCTACCGCGCGTCATAACGCCTGATTCGCCGCGATGACCGTGCATCCCATTTGCCTATCAACCGCGGTGCGAACCTCGGCAATCTGCCGGCCTGACTTCGGCTGGGCTTTTTGGTGGTTGACCGCGACTCTGGAATGCCTAATACTAAATTAACGCTTAACGTTAAGGATTAAAGCGTGATCCTGAACTTTGCTTGTAAGGATACTGAGCAGCTGTTTGTGACAGGCCGTTCCAGGCGTTGGGGCAACTTCCTCAACGCTGCCACCCGCAAGCTCGTCATGTTGCATGCAGCGGTTGAGCTCCGCGACTTGAAGGCGCCGCCGGGCAATATGCTGGAGGCGTTGCAGGGAAACAGAGCGGGTCAACACAGCATCAGGATCAATGGCCAGTTCCGTATCTGTTTTGTCTGGACGGATACGGGGCCTGAACAGGTTGAAATCGTCGATTACCACTGAGGAGGCTGACCATGCCTGTTAACGGGATGCGCGCCATTCACCCAGGTGAGGTGCTGCGCGAAGAGTTTCTCGAGCCGCTGGGCATTACCCCCACTGCACTTGCGCGTGCCTTGCATGTCTCGACACCGACCATCAACGACATCGTCCGTGAGCGCCGTGGCGTAACGGCAGATGTGGCGATTCGACTGGCTCGCTATTTCGATACGACGGCGCAGTTCTGGATGAATCTGCAGAGTGAATACGCACTGAGCGTGGCCTTGGCGGCCAACGGCGAGGAAATCGAGCAAAACGTCGAGCCGCTGTTGGCGCAAGCCTAGGGCCGGGGTGGCGGCTATCAGCGCTGCAGCGTCTTCTGCCGCAGGATGTAGATCGTCACGCACACCGCGCTGGTCAGCATGAAGGTACGGGCCCAGAACATCGGCACCAGGTAGCAGGAAAAACCGATGCTCAGCCACATCAGGCCAATGGCGTAGACCTTGCCCTTGAGCGGAATACCGTTGCCGTCGAGGTAGTCGCGAATCCACGGGCCGAGCTTGGGATGGTCGACCAGCCAGCGGTAGAACCGTTCGGAGCTTCTGGCAAAACAGGCGGCCGCCAGCAGCAGGAAGGGGGTGGTGGGCAGTACCGGCAGAAAGATGCCGACCACGCCCAACACCACGCTCAGCCAACCCAGGGTCAGCAGCGCGTAGCGAATGGCGGGGTTACGGTTTTCGTGGACCTTACGACTCATCCACGACCCTTAGTGGTGACGGGGTTTGAGCAGTGCGGGCTTTTCGTCGGGGGCTTGGCAGAGCAGGAAGAGGGCGGTGAGTGCTTCGGGGATCTGCTCGACCATGTCGTCCATCAGGTCGGCGTCCTTGGCGATATCGGCGAACTCGGCTTCTTCGTCAAACAGACCGGAACCGACCATGATCGGCAGCAGCAGCTCGCTGACTTCCTCTTCGGCAGTTTCGAACCAGGCCGCTTCGCGCATGAACACGCCTTCCATAAAGCCGATGCACCAGCCGCGAATGTCGGAATCATCCGGCTCTTCGCCCAGATCCAGATCGCAGGGCAGTTCGAGGTCGTCATCGGCGGCGAGCATGCGGCCGATATGGGCTTTGAGTTGAATCAGGGTGGCTTCGATTTCGTCGCGTTCGGCGTCATCGCGATAGTGCGGGGCTTCGGAGAACAGCGCATCGATCCATTCGCGCTCGGGAACGTCCACGGTGCAAATCGAGAGGGCGGTCAGAAAGCCATGAGCGGCCACATAGTCCAAGGCTTCTTCATGCAGCTCATCGGCGTCGAGGAAGGCTTGCAGGCGGGTCAATTGCGCGGCGAAGGACATTACGGCACTACCTAATGGGACTGAATGCGCAGGATTTTAGCCTGTATAGCCCGCTGGCGCGGCGCTCTTGGCAGATTTTTTTCGCCAGCGTCCGAGCCCTGCAAGATTTTTCGCCAGGCAATCACCGATGGGCGTCGTCCATTGCGCTGGGGTGCTGACGTATACTGCGGCGCTTTTCCGCCTGCACTTCTGCAACAGCTTGGGGTTTATATGCTCGAACCGGCTCTGCGCATCCTTAAAGACGTCTTTGGCTACGACAGCTTTCGTGGGCGTCAGGGTGCGATCATCGAGCGCGTGGCCAGTGGTGGCGATGCCCTGGTACTGATGCCCACCGGCGGCGGCAAGTCTCTGTGTTTTCAGGTGCCGGCGCTGCTGCGTCCGGGCCTGGCGGTGGTGGTTTCGCCACTGATCGCACTGATGGAAGACCAGGTTGCCACCCTCGATGAACTGGGCGTGGCCGCCGTGGCGCTGAACTCCACCCTGAGCGCCGCCGAACAGCGGCAGATTGCCGACCGTATCCGCCGCAATGAAATCAAGCTGCTCTACGTCGCGCCGGAGCGTCTGGTGCAGCCGCGCATGCTGGAGTTTCTGCAGGATCTGGATATCGCCCTGTTCGCCATCGACGAAGCGCACTGCGTGTCGCAATGGGGTCATGACTTCCGTCCGGAATATCTGCAACTGGGCCAGCTCGCCGAGCTGTTCCCCCATGTGCCGCGCATTGCCCTGACCGCCACGGCGGATATGCGCACCCGCGAAGAGATCGTCACCCGTCTGCACCTGCAGAACGCCGAGCGCTTTCTGTCCAGCTTCGACCGGCCGAATATTTTTTACCGCATCGTGCCCAAAGAGCAGCCGCGCAAGCAGCTGTTGGCGTTCCTTAAAGAACGCAAGGGCGATGCCGGCATCGTCTATTGCCTGTCGCGCAAGAAGGTCGAAGAGGTTGCCGCGTACCTCAGTGCGGAAGGTTTTCCTGCGCTGCCGTACCACGCCGGGCTGCCTTATGAGCTGCGGGCGTCGAACCAGAAGCGCTTCCTTAACGAGGAAGGCCTGATCATGGTGGCGACCATCGCCTTCGGTATGGGCATCGACAAACCCAACGTGCGCTTTGTCGCTCACTTGGATTTGCCGAAATCCCTGGAGGCCTATTACCAGGAAACCGGTCGTGCCGGCCGTGACGGCCTGCCAGCGGATGCCTGGATGGCGTACGGCCTGCAGGACGTGATCACCCTCAAGCAGATGCTGCAAAGCTCCGAAGGCGACGAGCGCCACAAGCGTCTGGAACAGCACAAGCTGGATGCCATGCTGGCCTTGTGTGAGCAGATCCGCTGCCGCCGTCAGGCGCTGCTGCAGTACTTCGACGAAGAGTTACCGCAGCCCTGCGGGCATTGCGACAACTGTGTCGACCAGGTGCAAACCTGGGACGCCACCGAGCCCGCACGGCAGGCCTTGTCGGCGATCTTCCGCAGCGGTCAGCGTTATGGCGTTGGCCACCTGGTGGACGTGTTGCTCGGCAAAGACAACGACAAGGTACGCAGCAGCGGCCATCAGCACCTGTCGGTATTCGGTATGGGCAAGGCCCTCAGCGAAGCCGAATGGCGCTCGCTGTTCCGCCAGTTGGTGGCGCGCGGCCTGGCTGATGTCGATCTGGAAGGCTATGGCGGTCTGCGCCTGAGCGAAAGCTGCCGGCCTCTGCTGCGTGGCGAAGTGAGTCTGGAGCTGCGCCGCGACCTGAAACCGCAACTGGCGGCCAAAGGTTCGTCGTCCGGTGGCAGCCCGGCCAGTCAACTGGTTCGCCCGGACGAGCGCGACCAGTGGGAAGCCCTGCGCGCCCTGCGGCGCAAGCTGGCGGAAGAACATGCGGTGCCGCCCTATGTCATCTTCCCCGACTCGACGCTGCTGGAAATGCTCCGCAGCCAGCCGAGCTCGATGGCGGAAATGGGCGAGGTCAGCGGCGTCGGCGCGCGCAAACTGGAGCGTTATGGCGCGGCCTTCCTCGAAGTGCTCAGCGGCGCGGCGGAAATCGCGCCGGTGGTGGTCGATATCCGCCACGAACTGGTCAGCCTGGCTCGCGCCGGGATGACCCCGCAGCAGATCGCCAGTCAGCTCAAATGCACCGAGAAAAACGTCTATAGCCTGTTGGCCGAAGCCATTGGCCGCCAGCAGTTGTCGCTGGAACAGGCTTTGGATCTGCCGATGGAGCTGCTCGGCGAAATCCAGGATGCGTTTCTGGATGCCGACGGCGAATTGCCCGCAGTAACGGCGATTGCCGAGCAGTTCGCCGGGCGGGTGCCGGAAGGCGTGTTGTACTGCGTGCGGGCTGCTTTGCAGGCTGAGTTCGAGGTTTAACCGCCTCGCGGCTGTAGCCGCTCCTAGGCTCTGCACAACCCGTAGGAGCGGCTACAGCCGCGATGGCTTTCAGCTCGACAAAGTTCCGGCGTCAACAAATCGCCAGGCTTGTTCCCTGAACTGCCAGCGGCTATGGTGTCAAAAAGCCTCCCCACGAAGAGAAGAGGTAACGGGTGCCGCTCCATCACGCCTGGCTGGACGATGTCCGCCCCAATCCCTATGCCGACCAGCTCTCCCTGGGTTTTCGCCTGTTGCGCTTCGTGCGCCCGCTGGAACTCGAATACCGCCAATACATGAGCGAAGACAGCTTCGACCTCAAGCGCATCGCTTTGAGTGTGGGCATGGTGCTGTGGCTGGCGTTCGCCGTGCTCGATTCTGCCCTGATCAGCGGTCCGCAACTGTGGTGGATGCAAGGCGTGCGCTTCGGTGTGCTGGCGATGCTGATGATCTGCGCGTTCCTGGTGTTGCAACGCAAGCATGTGCACCTGCTGGTGCCGCTCAGCCTCACCTGCATCGGTGGGCTGGGGCTGGGGGCGGCGGCCGTGGTGGCCATCGCCCATACCGTCGATACCACTTACCCCTACGAAGGCCTGCTGCTGGTGTGCATGGCCGCCTACTTTTTGGTGGGGCTGCGGCTGTCCGAGGCGGTGGCCAGCTCGATGCTGGTGCTGCTGGCTTACGTGTTTTTCGAGTTGCTGGCCGGCTTGCCGATTCCGCGGCTGATCAACAACGTGCTGTTTCTGCTGTTTGGCAACCTGATGGGAGCGGTGGGTTGCTACCTGTTGGAGTTCAAATCCCGCGAGCATTTTCTGGTCAGCCGCCTGATGCGGGTGCTGGCCGATCACGACAGCCTCACCGGCCTGCACAACCGTCGCAGCTTCAATCGTCAGCTTGAGCGCCTATGGCGCCAGGCGCAGCGGGAAAGCCAGTCGCTGGCCTTACTGCTTTGTGATATCGACCACTTCAAGGCCTACAACGACTGCTACGGCCACCAGGCCGGCGATAACGTGCTGCAGCGTGTCGGCACGGTGCTCGCCGATGCGGCGCGGCGGCCGCTGGATATGTCGGTGCGTCTGGGTGGCGAGGAGTTCGCCGTGCTGCTCTACGACATCACCGATGAACAGGCGCGGGAGCGTGCAGAGGCTTTGCGTGGGGCGCTGGAGAAACTCGGCATTCGCCACGAGCGCTCGACCACGGCTGCCAGCGTGACCATGTCGGTGGGGGTGGCGTGTTTACTGCCGGCCGAGGATGGCGATTTCAGTGTGCTGTACGAGCGCGCGGATCGGGCGCTGTATGAAGCCAAGGCGTTTGGGCGCAATCAGGTGGTGGCGTAGGCGGGCTCTGGTAGGAGCGGCTTCAACCGCGATTCCTGCAATCGCGCTCTCAAGAGTCTCGCGGCTGAAGCTGCTCCTACGGGGCTGCGGGACGCCGCCATCAATCCCCGCGGTATTCACAACCGCTGGTGCAGGTTTCATGAATCCGTACCCGCGACAGCTCTGGCAGCAACGGCTTGAGCTGTTGCCAGATCCATTTGCTCAACACTTCGCTGGTGGGGTTCTCCAGGCCAGGAATGTCATTCAAATAGTTGTGATCGAGCTGTTCATACAGCGGCTTGAAGATCGCTTTGATCTCGGAGAAATCGCGAATCCAGCCGGTGTAAGGGTCGACCTCGCCCTCGATATAGATGGCAACGCGGAAAGAGTGGCCATGCAGACGCCCGCATTTGTGCCCGGCGGGTACGTGGGGTAGGCGGTGTGCGGCTTCGAAGATGAATTCTTTAAACAGTTCCACGACGTAACGCTCTGAAAAAGTGGCGGCAAAAAATCAGCCGGCGAGTCTACCAGCTCAGCCTGGCCTTTACCCGCCGCCGTTTGTCTTTGCGGTCAGGAAGCGCCAGGCGGCTAGGCCTTGAGGTTCAAACGCTTGGCCAGACGGCTCAGGTTGGCGCGGTCCAGGCCCAGTTCCCGCGCAGCGCTGGCCCAGCTGCCTTGGTGGCGTTCCAGGCAGGCGCTGATCAGTTGCCGCTGGTAGTCGTCCAGATGCAGGCGCAGATCGCCGATGGCACCTTCGACCGGGGGCAGGGCAGACGCGCTGCTGCTGGTTACCGCCTGGCTATCCGGCAGGGCCAGGTCAGCGGCCTGCAAGCTGAGGATGCGTGGCCGCTCGCGGCAGGCGGCCAGGGCCTTGAGTGACGCGCGGCCGATCAGGTGTTCCAGCTCGCGTACATTGCCCGGCCAGTCGTAGGCCAGCAGCGCGGCCTGGGCATCGGCTGCCAGGCGCAGGCTGCGCAAGCCCAGGCGCGGGCGGTTGTCTTCGAGAAAGTAGCCGGCCAGCAGCAATACGTCGCGACCCCGTTCACGCAGCGGCGGCACCCGCAACGGGTAGACGCTCAGGCGGTGATAGAGGTCGGCGCGAAAACGCCCGGCGCGCACTTCCTCGGCGAGGTCGCGGTTGGTGGCGGCCAGCACCCGCACATTGACGTGGTGCTCCTTGTCCGAACCCACCCGCTGCAGCTGGCCGCTTTGCAGTACGCGCAGCAACTTGGCCTGCACCGGCAGCGGCAATTCGCCCAGCTCATCGAGAAACAGGGTGCCGCCGTCAGCCAGTTCGAATTTGCCGCGGCGCTCGTTCACCGCGCCGGAGAAGGCACCGCGTACATGGCCAAACAGCTCGCTTTCCACCAGGGTTTCCGGCAAGGCCGCGCAGTTGAGGCTGATCATCGGTGCCTTGGCGCGCGGTGACTGGGCGTGGATGGCCTGGGCCACCAGCTCTTTGCCGACGCCGGTTTCACCGCTGATCAGTACGCTCAGTTCACTGTTGCCGACCACCGCGATCTCTTCCACCAAGCGTTTATGCGCGGCGCTCTGGCCGATCATTTCCTTGGCCTGCACCTGACCGGCTGCCTGTTTGTACACCTCGGCGAGCTGGTGTTGGTCCTGGGCGTCGCGGGCCAGACTGCTGATCCGCTCGCCGGCTTTCACCGTGGCCGCCGCCAGGCTGGAGAAGGCCGCCAGGGTGCTGAGATCGGCCGGGCTAAAGCATTCGGCATCCAGAGCGTCGAGGGTCAGCACACCCCAGGGACGCTCGTCGAGGTACAGCGAGCAGCCCATGCAGTCGTGCACTTCCAGGTGGCCGTGCACGCCATCCACCAGGCCGTCGTAAGGGTCGGGCAGGTCACTGTCGGCGGCAAAATGGGTGGGTTCGCGGTTCTCCAGCAGGGCCTTGAGGCGCGGGTGTTCGGCCACTTTAAAGCGCCGGCCGAGGGTGTCGGCGCTCAGGCCATGCACGGCCAGGGGTACCAACTGGTCGCCGTCCAGACGCAGCAAGGCGGTGGCATCGCAGGGCAGCAGGTCGCGCAGGGCATCCAGCAGGCGGCGATAACGCTCGCTTTCCGGTAGCTCGCGAGACAGGTCGGCCACCAGTGGCAGAAAGGCGTTTAGTAGAGAAGTTGCTGTCATTTCGACCCTCATCGAGTCATCGTGACTCGTGTCTATATGACGTCTATAAGTGTAAGTTATTGAAATATAACAAATAAAAACATGGCATGAAAAATGGAATAACCCGTGGCAGAAACCCTATCACGATCCAGGAGAGAACACATGCTCAGTGCCCCGCAGACCGCTTTGATCAAAGCCACCGTGCCCTTGCTGGAGTCCGGCGGCGAAGCGCTGACCACGCACTTCTACAGCACCATGCTGCGCGACTACCCCGAGGTACGCCCGCTGTTCAATCAGACTCACCAGGCCAGCGGCGCTCAGGCCCGGGCCCTGGCCCATGCGGTGCTGATGTACGCCAAGTTTATCGACCGTCTGGAAAGCCTCGGTCCGCTGGTGGGGCAGATCGTCAACAAGCATGTGGCGCTGCAGATTCTGCCGGAGCATTACCCCATCGTCGGCAGCTGCCTGCTGCAGGCGATTCGTGAGGTGCTGGGCAAGGAAGTGGCCACTGATGAAGTGATAGACGCCTGGGCCACGGCTTACCAGCAGCTGGCGAACCTGTTGATGGGCATCGAAGAGAAGATGTACAGCGACCGCGAGCAGGCCACCGGTGGCTGGCGCGGCGGTCGGCAATTCCGTCTGGCGCGCAAGGTGGTGGAAAGCGAGGAAATCACCTCGTTGTACTTTGTGCCGGCCGATGGTGGCGCGCTGATGGACTTCGAGCCGGGCCAATATATTGGCTTGCGGGTGGTGATCGACGGCGATGACCTGCGCCGCAACTACTCACTGTCGGCGGCACCGAACCAGCGCGAATACCGCATCAGCGTCAAACGCGAGCCGGGCGGGCGGGTGTCGGGTTATCTGCATGAGCAGTTACAGATTGGCGCTAGCCTGGAGCTGTTTCCGCCCGCGGGTGCCTTTACCCTGCGGCCTTCGGCCAAACCCTTGGCGCTGATCACCGCAGGCGTGGGTATCACCCCGGCACTGGCGATGCTGGAGCAGGCGCTGGACAGCGGGCGCGATATCCACTTTATTCACTGCGCCCGGCACGGTGGTGTGCATGCCTTCCAGGATTGGCTGGCGAGCAAGGCCGAGGCCCATCCACAGCTCAAGCGCTTCTATTGCTACAGCGAGCCGCGTGAAGAAGACCGAGATGTGGCCAGCGGCTTTCTCACCGAAGAACGCCTGGCCCGGTGGTTGCCGCAAGGGCTTGACCTGGACGCCTACTTTCTCGGTCCGCAACCCTTTATGGCCCATGTGAACCGCAGCTTACGTGGCCTGGGTGTGCCGGCGGAGCAGTGCTATTACGAGTTCTTTGGCCCGGCGGGCAAGCTGGAGTAAGCGATGTAGGTGGGCGCTTAATTCAGCCTCGTTGATTTTATGGTTGGCGAATCCGCCGCAGCTCGCCATTCAACCAATCTGCCGATGGCTGCTGCTGGCCGTTGCAGTCCACGCTGTAGGCTTTGCCGCTGATACTGCTACCGGTGGCGGCGCGTTGGATAAAGTCTTCGCTGCTCTCCACCAGGCCTTTGTTCTCCAGATAGTCGAGCTTCTGTTGCAGGTGCATACGCGCTTCCTTGCCGTCGTAGGCGCTGCCGTTGCGGATAAATTGGCAGCCGCTGTTTTCGACGAAGGCCAGCAGCTTGCCGACCTCTTCCTGGCTCTGGGTATTCAGTGCGGCCTGGCTGCTTTCAGTCGCTGCAAGCAGGCAGCAGCTGATGCAGATAGCTCGCCACGTAGGCATGAAAACCAGCATCGTTCCAGTACTCCATATGGCTCAAAGGGGTGTGCCGCTTGTACCAGGGGCCCACGGCCATGGCGCGGTCTTCGCTGACCACGGCGGCGTAGTTGGGCAGTGGTCGCAACGGATAGCCGAGGGCGTCGGCGGGTGCATAGAGGTTAAGCCAGCGCGCCTGTTCGCGCACTTTTGTACTCAGGCAATGGCCGGGAAAACGGATCGGCAGCACCGGGTTATAGGCGAAGGTGAATAGCGGAATATTGCAGCCAAAGGTCACCAGGCCGGCCAGGGTTTCCAGGCCGAGAAAGGGGTCCAGCGCGCAGGTTGGTGTGGCGTTGAGCTGCTGCTGATCCCAGGCGTAGTTGGAAAAAATATGCCCGCCCAGCGAATGCGCCAAAACCACCAGCGGCGTCTGTGCGCCGACTTTGGCGCGCAGCGCCTGCAAGCCCTGGCGCACGGTCTGGTGGACTTCCTGGTAGGTGGTGTCGTAGGCCTCGCTGACCTTGCGGTAACCGCTGGCATCGCCAAGAAACAGCGTGACGGCGCGCCGCAACCAGCGCCAGGTCACCGGTTCTGCCTTGAGTTTTTCCAGGTAGGCGAACTCGCGGTCGTCCAGCACATTGGCCCAGTACAGGCTTTCGAAGGCGACCTGTTCGGCCTGCTCACCAAGGTGCTGGCGCAGCTGGGCGATCAGGGGTTGGGCAAACAGGTGATGCCCTTCGGCATCGCGTTGCTCGGGTTGGGTGCCAATGCCATGGATGATGGCAACTGCAAGCTTCATGACCGGTCCTTGGTACTGCTTATTTAGGGGTATTACAGGGCTTGCAGACGCTCGCCGAGCTTGTTGCCGTCCACCAGTTCGAGGAATTCGTCGCCCAGGCGTCGACTGGCGTCCATGGCGGTGCGCCAGTAACGTTCGCGGCCGCTGTCATCACCCAGATAGCGGGTGAAGTCCTTGCGGTCGGGCAATTTGCCGTGGGGCAGTTTGGCCAGGTAGTCCCGCGACGGTGCCAGCAACAGGACGTTCTGCAGGCGCGTGCTGTCGCCCTTGCGCCAGGGCAGCCCCTTGTCGAACCAGCCGGGGATCACCTTGTCGGTGAAGTGCGGATAGAGCACCACGTCGTCGCCGCTGTAGGGCAGGTCGAGGTGGTAATCGAGCAGGCCGCCGTCGCGGTAAGTGCCTGCGCCTGCGCCGGGAATATCGCGCACGCCTTCCATCACCATCGGAATCGAGCCGGAGGCCAGCAAGGCATGGCGCAGGTTGCCTACATCCAGATGCAGCAGGCGTGAGGGAAAGTCGCTCAATGCCTGGAGCGGCGGCTGGCTCCGGGCATCGTGGAGGATCACCCGCTCGAAATGGCGCGACAGGCGCGGGCGGCCCAGCAGGTTGTTGCCAATCACCGAGGACAAGCCCAGACCCAGCGCACCACGCCGGTCATGGGCGAGCAGGCCGAGGCTTTTCACCACCATGATGTTCAGGCTGTAGTGCGGGTTGTTCAGGACCTGAGCGTCCTGGCCGTCGAGCAGCTCATTGAGCATGCGCACGCAGCTCTGCGACACCTCGGCCATGGTCACGCCCTTGTTGAAGCGCTGCTGGGTATACAACTCGCCCAGGCGCTGGATGCCGGCGGCGGCATCGGGCAGACAGGCACTGGCGAAGCGCCAGGAACCAATGGAGGCACCGATCAAGGCACGTTGACGCGGCGCGCGTGGCAGCCAGTCGCCAAACAGCGCCAGGTCCAGACCCTGAATGCCAAGGGCTTTCGGGCCGCCGGCAGCGCCCGGCAGAATGCCGACATCGGCAGGCGAAAGACCGCGCTCACGAATACGCGCCAGGGCTGTGCTGCCGGCTTTGAGAGTCAGAGAGGGGGACTTGATTTGAATCGCGCTCATGTAGGCCTCCATCACGCAAGGGGGCGATTATAGAGCGGTGCGCTGTAAGACCAAGCGAGTTTTGTTGCGTGAATATGGCGGTAAAACCCAGGGCATAAAAAAACACCGTCGTCCTCGCGAAGGCGGGGACCCAGAATTCAGCAGGGGAATGTGCATTCCTGCCCAATACTGGATTCCCGCCTTCGCGGGAATGACGGTGTCAGGTATTACGAGCAGCGATTAGAAACGGTACGAAACCTGAGTACCGAAGCCATGCGCGCTGTTTTCGTAGGTGGAGCTGTAGCTGCCTTTGCCCGACTGAGCGTTGTCGATCTTGGTGTCTTCTTCCCACAGGTAGGAGTAGGCCAAGTCAACGGTCAAGTCTTCGGTCGGGTTCCAGCCCACACCAAAACTCACGGCAGTGCGGTCGCCGGTTGGAATGCGCGGCGAGCGGTTGGCGTTGTTGGTCGGGCTTTGGTCGAAGGCCAGGCCGGCACGCAGGGTCCACTGTTGGCTCAGCTTGTAGGCGGAACCCAGGGCGTAACCCCAGGTGTCGTGCCAGTTCTGTTCTTCGGTGATGGTGGAGAAGGTGCCAGCCGTTGGGCCTTTGACGCCGTCGTTTTCAACGGTGATTTCTTTCAGTCGGCTCCAGCGGGTCCAGGTGCTACCGGCGTAGACAGTCCAGGCGTCATCGATGTCGTGGGTGATCGAGGCATCCACCGATTCCGGGGTCGTCAGGTCCAGCGAGGCATCGTATTTGCCATAGGCACCAAGAGACTTGTAGATCGGGTCGCTACCGGAAATGGTGGTGTCGCCTTCCAGTTTGTATTTGACCTTGGAGTGGTACGTCACGCCCGCGCGGGTTTGGGGGGTGAATTCGTACAGGGCACCGATGTTGTAGCCGACAGCCGTGTCGTCGCCTTTGATTTTCACGCGGCTATCGCCGAGCGAAGGGTTCAGGCTGCCCAGTGCGCTTTCCAGCTTGCCGTCGATACGGTTGATGGTCGGGCCACCACCAATCGACAGCTGATCGTTGACCCGGAAGCTCACGGTCGGCTGCACGGTGACCACTTTCACTTCGCTGTAGTCGCCGAACTTGCGGCCCTGGAAGCCACCTTCGTAATCGGTGATCAGGCCGAACGGAGCGTACACGCCGACGCCGAAGGTCCACTGATCATTCACCGGGTTGACGTAGTAGCCCATCGGCACTGCAGTGAACGGCACCATATCGCCGTCGTTGCTGCCGCGGCTGGAGCCGCTGGCGTGGCTGATATCGGTTTTGGCCATGATGGCGGCAGCGCCGACGCTGACTTCCTGGCGTTTCAGGCGCGACATGCCGGCCGGGTTGCCGAACAGCGTGGTGGCGTCGTCGGCCGAGGACGAACGGCCGGCGAAGGAAGAACCCATGCCGCTGATGCTTTGTTCGTTGAGGGCAAAACCGCCAGCGATGGAATAGCTGGAAGCGGCGGAAATGGTCAGGGCTAGGGTGGTCTTGAACCAGGCGTGTTTCATCGGAAAGGTCCTGTTGTATTTTTATACGGGGGGCGGAAATTATCAGGAATTTAATTTCCTGAACAGCCGCTCAGGAACGCGACTTTTCGGGCAATTGTCGGACAATTTGAGGCGAATTGATGGCATCGTCGGCAATCTTGTACGAGCGTACTTTGCCCCGGCGGTTCCGCGAAAATTTCACGCAGCCTGGCGAGTCTTTCCTACATGGTGGTGCCAAGCGCGGCTGAAATCGCGCAGCCGTCCCTCGGGCTGGAACACCTGACGCCACACCTGAGCCATGCCCATTATGTCGTCAACATCAGGCAGGCTGGGGCTTTGCGCCTCGACCATCAGCCAGGCAATTGCGGTGGCGTAGCGCAGGTTGACGGTCAATTCGAGGTGCGGCGCGGCCAGAAAAGCATGCTGACTGGCCAGGCCGCGCACGCGGCTGGCCAGTTCCGGATCGAGAGCCAAGTGTTGGTCCCAGAGCATTTGGTGACGCAAATCGGCGATTCGGTACAAACCATGACCGCTTTGGTCATCCAGCGCCGAACCGAGGGCGGACTGACAAGCGGCAGCGCAGAGCAGAAAAGACTCGGCGCAGGGGCTATGGCGATCCAGGTAGAGGAGGGTAGGGCGGATAACGTGTTGGCATAACTCACTGGCGGCGATGCCCATAGGAACCTCTGAAAAAAGGTGGCCGGTGGGACCTTGGCGCCTGGCAGCGGATTTAGGTACGGATTTCGAAAAGGCCCCACCGGGAGCGGGGTTAGCCGCTCCTGTTGAAGCATAGTCAGACCATTGTGCTGTAAAGGGCTGTTTTTAAATCATTTACGGCTTTACCGATGGCTGTATATGCCTCGCTGTACTTAAAACGACGTTTTAGAGCGATTTGCGGCTCTGTGGGGGCGCGGCCGTGGTCAGACGCCAGTAGCGACCGGGCGGCTTGGATCGATAATCCACTCGCTCCACGAGCCGGCGTATAGCGGTGCCAGGGGGTAGCCGGCCAGGCACAGGGCGAACAGGTTATGGCAGGCGGTCACCCCTGAGCCGCAGTAGGCCACCAGCCCATCGACCGAGCGTTCGCCGAGAAAGCTGGCGAAGCGCGCGCGCAGTTGCTCGGCGGGCAGGAAGCGCCCGTCGCTGCCTAGGTTGTCGGTAAATACCGCGCATTGAGCGCCAGGGATGTGGCCGGCCACCGGGTCGATGGGCTCCACTTCGCCTTTAAACCGCGGCAGGGCGCGAGCGTCGATCAGGGTGAGTTCCGGGTCGCCGAGGAGAATTTCCAGCTGCTCGGCGCGGATCACCAGGCGGTCATCGGCTTGGCCGGCAAAGTCGCCAGCAGTGCGCTCAGGCAGCGCTTGATCCAGCGCCAGGCCGGCTTCTTTCCAGGCCTTCAAACCGCCATTGAGCAGGTAGACGTTGTCACGTTTGCCCAACCAGGCCAGCAGCCACCAGGCGTGGGCCGCGAAGGCACCAGGGTCGTCGTCATAGAGGATCACTTCGCTGGCGTTGTTCAGGCCCCAGGCGCGTAGCTGTTGGCTAAGCGTTTCTGGCTTGGGCAGCGGATGGCGACCGGTGCGGCCTTTGACGATGGTGCCGGACAGGTGCTGTTCAAGGTCAGCGAATACGGCACCGGGAATATGCCCCTCGGCATAACTGCGTTGGCCGTAGGCCAGGTCGTCGAGGGCAAAGCGGCAGTCGAGAATCAGGCGATCTGGGCCGGCCGGGCGGCTGGCCAGTTCAGCAGGGGTGATCAGTTGCGCGAAGGACATGATGGGCACCTGAGACAAATCGGGGCGCCCATCTTAAACATAGTTATCAACCGGGATCACTGTGGGAGGGCTTTAGCCGCGATGCTTTTAAAAAAATCAAAGGTATCGCGGCGAAAGCCCCTCCCACAAAGCTGTGCATCGCTCAGTCGAGTTTCAGCTTGCCAATGCGGTCATTTTCCAGGCTGCCAAAGTACAGGTAGCCACCCACCGGTTTCACCGAAGTGACCATGCGCAGGTTGCTGCCGCTGGTGTCGTGCAGGCTGCGGATGATCTTGCCTTGTTCGTCGACGGCAATCGCCAGGCCGTATTTGGCCGGCTTGGGCCACAGGCTGCGCGGCAGCTTGGCCAATTGTGCTTTCAGCCAGGGCTGGCCTTGGAGGAAGTCGGCATCGGCTTTGCGCGGGGTAGGCAGGGCGACCCAGAAGGTGCCAGCGCGGTCGCCTTGAACGTTGTCGGGCATGCCCGGCAGGTTGTCGATAAAGATGTCATGGGTGCCGGCTTTCGGACCTTTGAGCCAGAGGCGGCTGATGCGATAGCGGTACGTTTCGTTGACCAGGACGAAATCTTCGTTGGCCGACAGTGCCACACCATTGGCGAAGTACAGGTCTTTGAGCAGCACCTCGGTGGTTTTGCTCGCCGGGTCGTAGCGCAGCAGACGGCCATAAGGGCGGCCTTCGAGGAGGTCGAGCAGGTAGTCCGGTTGTTCGAACTTGCTCGAGGCATCGGAGAAGTAGATGCGCCCGTCGCTGGCGATATCCAGATCGTCGGTGAAGCGGAACGGCACGCCGCCGGCTTCGCTGCTCAGTACGCTGATCTGGCCCTGGGGATCGATGCTCAGCAGGCCTTTGTAGGCGTCGGCAACAATCAGGTTGCCCTTGGCGTCGAAGTCCATGCCCAGTGGGCGGCCCTTGGTTTCGGCGAAGGTTTCGACGCTGCCGTCGGTTTTGATGCGGATCACCTTGCCGTCATGGGTGCCGCCATACACGCGGCCCTGGCTGTCCACGGCGGTGTCTTCAGGCCCGTGCACCTGCCCTTTGGCCAGCAGCTCGGCCTTCATCAGCGAATCATTGGGTTCCAGTACCCCGGTCATTGCCGGTTCGTGGGGCGGGGTCCAGGCCAGCGGGTCGATCGGGCTGGGCTTGGCCAGCAGATAGACCACGGCAACGACCAACAGCAGGGCAACCAGGCCCAGAAACTTTTTCATGACATATCCTTGTTCTGATTATTGTCGGACAAAACAAAACGACGGCAGCATAGGAGCGCCGATTACGCAGGGCAAGTCGTGAATCACCCGCGAATCACCGACCATAGGCGGGCTCGATATATACTGCGCGGCATTATTTAAGGAGATGCATGTGGCCATCGAAATCAATTGGATCCGCGATGACGCCAGCTTGGCGCAGCTTTGCGCCGAATGGCGGCGTCTGCCGTACGTGGCCCTCGACACCGAATTCATGCGGGTCGACACCTTCTATCCCATTGCTGGCCTGCTGCAGGTGTGTGATGGCAGCCAGGTTTATCTGATCGATCCGCTGTTGATTCAGAGCTGGGACGCCTTTGCCGAGCTGTTGGCCGACCCGGCGGTGCTCAAGGTCCTGCACGCTTGCAGCGAAGACCTCGAAGTGTTTTCCCGCCTCACCGGCACCTTGCCGCTGCCGCTGTTCGACACCCAGATCGCCGCCGCTTACCTCAATATCGGTTTTTCCATGGGCTATTCGCGCCTGGTGCAGAGCGTGCTGGATATCGAACTGCCCAAAGGTGAAACCCGTTCCGACTGGCTGCAGCGCCCGCTGTCGGAGACCCAGATCAGCTACGCCGCCGAAGATGTACTGCACCTGGCCGAGGTTTATCAGGCACTGCGCGCCAAGTTGCCGCCGGATAAAAACGCTTGGGTGCTGGAAGATGGCGACGAGATGGTCGCCAACCTGCGCCGCGAGATCGACCCCTTTGATGTGTACCGCGATGCCAAGCTCGGCTGGAAACTGCCGCCGGCCAAACTCGCCGTGCTGCGCGAGCTGTATGCCTGGCGCGAGCAGCAGGCGCGCCTGCGCAACCAGCCGCGCAACCGGGTGATCCGGGAAAACTCGCTGTGGCCGATGGCGCGCAGTCAGCCGGATAACCTGGTGGCCCTGGCGCGCATTGAAGACATGCACCCGAAAACCGTGCGTCAGGACGGCGAGTTCCTCCTCGGTCTGATCAAGCAGGCTGCCGCCAAACCGGCCGAGGAGTGGCCCGAACCAATCCCCGAGCCGCTACCGGTAGAAGCCGCAGCCCTGCTCAAGGTGTTGCGCGCCATTGGCCAGGCGGAGGCCGAGCGCCTGGATATCGCCCCGGAAATCATGCTGCGCAAGAAAGTGCTCGAAGCGCTGCTGAAAAGCGGCTACCCCAACGGTCCTTACCAACTGCCGGACTCCCTGCGCGGTTGGCGTCGTGAATTGATGGGCCAGGAACTGCTCGACAGCCTGGCAGCCTCCACCCAGGAACAACAGGCATGAAGCAGATCTGCTCGATTTACCGCAGTCCGAAAAAAAACGAGATGTACCTTTATGTGCTCAAGGCCGATGCCTTGAAGAAGGTGCCGGAAACCTTGCTGGTGGCCTTTGGGCCGCCCAGGCACACCTTTGATTTGGTGTTGAGTCCGGAGCGGGCGCTGGCCCGTGAGGATATTCACAAGGTGCTGGAGAACTTGGAAAAGCAGGGTTACCACCTGCAGATGCCGCCCGCTGAAGACGAGTACATTCAACATCTGCCGGAAGAGCTGCTGCGTAGAAACGACCCTGTGTAAAGCGACTTCCTGAGCCTCGGCCAGGCGGCGTTGCATCCTCGCTTTTAATGCTCACGTACTGCAGTACGCTGCGCTTAAAAGCTCCGCGGTGCCTTGCCCGGCTTTAGCCGAGTAAGTCGGAAGAAGCTGTAAAGGCAAAAAAGCAAAAGCAAAGCCGGGCGGAGTCCTGGCAATCCCACCGTATTTCTCTGTCTTGAGGTGCTGCCACCTAGCGTGGCCTCGCCGTGTTTGAAGGTTTTCCTGCCCCATGCGCGTTTTACTTGCTGAACATGACCACGCCCTGTATGCCGACTTGCTGCGTGCCATTCAACCCGATCTGGACCTGGCAATCAGCGCTGATCCCACCGAGCTAGCGCAGTTGGCACCGGGCTGTGAGGTGTGGCTGGGTGAACCCGATCTGCTCGCCACTGTGCTGCGCAAGGGCCATAAGCCGCAGTGGCTGCAGTCGACCTGGGCGGGCATTACGCCGCTGCTGCTCAAGGATCTGCCCACCGACTACCGCCTGACCCGCGCGGTGGGGATTTTTGGCCAGGTGATGGCCGAGTACGTGCTCACCTATATGCTCGCCCATGAACGCGAAGTGCTGGCGCGTCTGGCCGCGCAGGTCGAGCGGCGCTGGGACAACCATGCACCGCACAGCCTGGCCGGACGGCGGGTGCTGATCGTTGGTAGCGGCGATATCGGCCTGAGCGTGGCGCAGTTTCTCGCCGCCTTCGGCGTGGAGCTGTACGGCGTGGCCAGTGCGGCCCGCGAGTTGGCACCATTCAAGGAAGTGGCGGATATGGCCGAGTTGCCGCGTCTGGTCGGGCAGGCCGACTATGTGATCAACCTGCTCCCGGACACCGCCAACACCCACGATATCTACGACGCTGCGCTGTTTGCCCGTTTCCTGCCGACCGCGCTGTTTATCAATGCCGGGCGCGGCGTGGCGGTGGTGGACGCCGACTTGGTGGCGGCCTTGCGCGAGGGTCATCTGGCCGGCGCGATCATCGATGTCTGCCGTCAGGAGCCGTTGCCGGCGCGTCATCCGTTCTGGACCGCGTTTGGCTTGCTACTCACCGGCCACAGCTCGGCACCGACTCAGCCGCCGCTGATGGCCCAGCTGTTTCTGGACAATTTGCAGCGCTACCAGAACGGCCAACCGTTGCGCGGCGAAGTGGACTTTTCCAAGGGCTATTGAGAGTAGCGAGCCAAGAGTGGTTCGCAGGCCGGTAAAAAGGCCTGCAACCGTTTGGCAATGCGGCCTTGGCCGGTGCTCGGGCAGGCGCTAGACTGCGCCCCTTTCACCAGCCCGTAGCTTGCCATGGCCGCCATAGTCCAACCCTTCTGGAAACGCAAAACCCTCGACCAGCTCGACCAGGACGAGTGGGAGTCGCTGTGCGACGGCTGCGGCCTGTGCTGCCTGCAAAAGCTCGAAGACGAAGACGATGGCAGCGTTTACTACACGCGTATTGCCTGCAAGCTACTGGACCTGAAAACCTGCCGCTGCAGCAACTACGCCAACCGCCGCCAGTTCGTCCCCGACTGCATCCAGCTCACCCCTGGGCAAGCCAGTGAATTCCAATGGCTACCGCCCACCTGCGGTTACCGCCTGGTAGCCGAAGGCAAGGATCTGGAAAGCTGGCACCCGCTGGTGTGCGGCGACCCGGAAATGGTCCACAACGCCGGCATTTCGCAGGTCGGCACGATGCTCAGTGAGACCGCCGTCGCTGAAGATGACTGGGAAGACTATATGATCTTCCGCTCCGGCTAAGACCTCTCAGTCCCCCGGTTCCTGTAGGAGCGGCTTCAGCCGCGATGCTTTTAACGATCTACAGCATCGCGGCTGAAGCCGCTCCTACGAGATCCGGGCGCTGAATCACGGTCAGAGGGAATTACCGCGCCGCGTTACAAGGAACAGTTTTAGATGCCCATTCACCGCCACCTGCTTGCCTCTGCCGCCTTTTTCGCCTTCAGCAACCCGCTGTGGGCCGCGGAAAAAGTCGACCTCGATTACACCGTGCGTTTCCTCCCCGACAGCGACCAGGCCGAAGTGCGCCTGGCCTTGGAAGAGGGCACCGCGGTGCGCAGCCTGAGCTTCAACCTGGGCAAAAAAGGCTACTACAGCGACTTCAAAACCGACGGCACCTGGCAGCTTGGCACTGCGCAAACCGGCGAGGCGCAGCAGGGCGTGTGGCAGCCTGGCAAAGGCAAGACCAGCCTCACGTACCGCGTGCGCATCAGCCACCCGCGACCGTCGGCCGATGGCAAAACCACCAGCTACGACGCGCGCATGACCGCCGACTGGGCGCTGCTGCGCGGCGATGATCTGGTGCCCAGCGCCCGTCTGGACCAGCACGAAGGCACCGAGCTGGTTTCGCGTCTGCAATTTGAATTGCCCAAGGGTTGGAAAAGCGTGGAAACCGGTTGGCCGCGCATCGGCAAGAACCGCTTCCGCATCGACAACCCTTCGCGTCTGCTGGATCGCCCAACCGGCTGGATTCTCGCCGGCAAGATCGGCACCCGCCGCGCCAAGCTGGGGGAAACCGAGGTCACGGTCGCCGCCCCGGTCGGTGCCGGCATGCGCCGTATGGACGTGCTGACCCTGCTCACTTTCGTCTGGCCGCAAGTGCAGGCAGTGTTCCCCCGCGACCCGGCCAAGCTGCTGGTGGTCGGCGCTGGCAACCCCATGTGGCGGGGTGGCCTCTCGGCCTCCAATTCGTTGTTTATGCACGCTGACCGGCCGCTGGTCAGCGAAAACGGCACCAGCTCCCTGGTGCATGAGCTGGTGCATGTGTTCAGCCGCATCCGCGACACCGACAAGAGTGACTGGATCAGCGAAGGCCTGGCCGAGTACTACGCCATCGAACTGGTGCACCGCGCCGGCGGCATGAGCGAAGAGCGCTACCAGGCGGTGAACGCCAACCTCAAGCAATGGAGCCGCAAGGTCGACACTTTGCGCGGCAACAGCGTCAGCGGCCGCACCACGGCGCGGGCGGTACTGCTACTGCAGGACCTCGACCGGGAGATCCGCAAAGGCACCGACAACAAACGCTCCCTCGACGATGTCAGCCGTGGGTTGATGCGTATGGATGGGGTCAGTACCAAAGACTTCATCAGCTTGAGTGAAGAGGTGCTGGGCGGCAGCTCGAAGGTGCTGGATACGCCGTTGCTTAAGGCCCCTGAGTAATCAAAAACTCCACCCACATGGAAATGCGATCCCTTGTGGGAGGGGCTTTAGCCGCGAGCTTTTGATTTTGCTGGTTCAGGACTGAAACGACTTGCCAAACAACGGCCCGGACTTGGTATTCAAGCCCTTGGCCATTCGGTCATAGAGCACCACATTGACCGTCGCCGCCAGGTTCATGCAGCCATTGGTGGGGATGTAGATCACCTCTTCGCACCATGCCAACACCTCTTTGCCCAGCGAGCCATCTTCGGGACCGAAGATATAGATCGCTCGATCCGGGTGGGTGTATTCGGTCAGCGGCTTGGCGCCTTCCACCAGTTCCACCGCCACCGGCGTGCAGCCCAGGGGAATGATGCTCTGCAGATCTTCGACGCCGATCAGCGGGATGTCCTGATGGACTTTCTTGGTGTCGGTGCTGAACTCCTGGGCGCGGGCATAACGCTTGCCGGTGTAGAACACCGAGTTCACCCCGTAGCAGCCGGCGGCGCGCATCACCGCGCCGACGTTGTCGGGGGACTTCGGATTGAATAGACCAATACAGCTGTAACGACGATTAGCCACGTAGCGCTCTCTTATTGCTTGCTTTTCAGCAGGGCGGCCAGGTCGGCAAAGGCCTTGTGGGTCACCTTCGGCCCGGTCGGGCTGGCGGTGGAGCCTTCGCTGAAGTACTGCTGGTCGGTGTAGCGCGAGTGCTCGTTGTCGTGACAGAACAGGCACAGCAGCTCCCAGTTGGAGCCGTCCTGCGGGTTGTTGTCGTGGTTGTGGTCGCGGTGGTGCACGGTCAGTTCGCTCAGGCGTTTGCCTTCGAACTCGCGCTGGCAGCGGCCACAGATATGCGGGTACATCTTCAGGGCCTTGGCCCGGTAACCCTCTTCGCGGCTGCGTTGGGCTTCGGCGATCAGGCGGTCGGTCTTGAGGGTGGCCGCCGATTTTTCAGTGCTCATGGGAATACCTGTTCAGTCCAGGGTGTCGGTGTGTTGCCGCTATGGTGAGCCCGGCAGGCGGGCTTCTCAAGCGTCGGTCAGGGTTAAGGGCGTTTTTCCGCAATCCAGATGGTATGCCGGGTGCCTTTGTTGCCGTGGGCATAGACCTGCACCTCTTCCACCTTGAAACCGGCCTTGGCCACCCGTTCGGAGAATTTGCGGTCGGCACTGGCCGACCACACCGCGAGAATGCCCTTGGGCCGCAAGGCGCGGTGGCAGCTGTGCAAGCCGGCCGCGGAGTACAGCCAGCTATTACCTTTCTGGGTCAGACCTTCGGGGCCGTTGTCGACATCCAGCATGATGGCGTCGAACCCCGCGGGCTCGCTTTGCAGCACCTGGGCGACATCGGCGCAGCGTATTTCGCTGCGTGGATCGTCGATCGGCATGCCGGCCTTGGTGCCCAGCGGGCCGCGGTTCCACTCGATGACCCCGGGCACCAGCTCGGCGACCAGCACCTGAGCATTCGCCCCCAGGTGCTTGAGCGCCGAAGCCAGGGTAAAGCCCATGCCCAGACCGCCAATCAGCACCCGCGGTTGCGGGCGATGGGTCACCCGTTTGCACGGGATTTCCGCCAGGGCATCTTCCGAGCCATGCATGCGCGTGTTCATCAGTTGGCCGCCGTCGCCGCCCTGAATCTTGATCACGAAATCCTCGCCATACTCGAACAGGCACAGGGCGCCACCATTTTCGGGAATAGGGGCGGTGTCGAGCAGTACGAAACGTTTCATTGAGGGTGAGCCTAATGCGGGGCGCGTAGTCTAACGTTCACGCCAGGGTAGAGGAGGTGCGTTATGCAAATGTCCAGATCGATGGTGCTGGTGGCAGGCCTGCTGGGAGCGACCTGGGCTGTGGCGGCAACGCCCGGTTCGCCCGGCACCGCGACGCCGCAACCGTACCAGACCATCCAGCCGCGCAATGTCCCAATGCTGGCACCCCGCGCGAGTGTGCCGGGCACCTACGATTCACGACGCTTGCCACCCGCCAACACGGTCAACCCGCGAGACAATGGCTTGCCACAGATGCAGCAGGTGCCGAGTACGCCCAAGGTGCAGCCAGCGCAGCCAGTGAGACCGAGAGTGGAGTGATATGGGCTTTTCGTAGGAGCGGCTTCAGCCGCGATGCTTTTAAGATCAAGAGCATCGCGGCTAAAGCCCCTCCCGCAAGGAATGGTGTCAGCCGGCCAACCCCAACACCTTCAACACAAACGCATACTCCAACGCCACATCCTTGATCCCCTGATACCGCCCACTCATGCCGCCATGGCCGGCGCTAAGGTCGGTTTTCAGTAGCAGCAGGTTGCTGTCGGTTTTGTGTGCTCGCAGCTTGGCCACCCATTTCGCCGCCTCCCAGTACTGCACGCGGCTGTCGTTGTAGCCGGCCACCGCCAGCAACGCGGGGTAGGCCTGGGCGCTGACGTTTTCATAGGGCGCGTAGCCTTTGATGCGCTCGAACACCTCCGGCTCATGGGGATCACCCCATTCGTCATATTCGGTGACGGTCAGCGGCAGGTCGGGGTTCTGCATGGTGTTGAGTACATCGACAAAGGGCACCTCGGCGATGGCTGCGGCGAACAGTTCCGGACGCTGGTTGAGCACCGCGCCAATCAACAAGCCACCGGCGCTGCCGCCACTGATGGCCAGCTGCTGACTGCTGGTGTAGCCCGCCGCGATCACATGTTCGGCGCAGGCGATAAAGTCGCTGAAGGTGTTGGTCTTGTGTTCCAGCTTGCCGCCGCGATACCAGGCTTCGCCCAGCTCGCCGCCGCCGCGCACATGCGCGATGGCAAAGACAAAACCGCGCTCCAGCAGGCTCAGGCGGCCATGGGAGAACCACGGGTCGAGGCTCGCCCCATAGGCACCGTAGCCGTACAGATAAAACGGTGCCGGTTTGCCCAGCACATCGCGGCGGGCCACCAGGCTGATGGGGATCTGCGTGCCATCGGCCGCTGTCGCCCACACGCGCTGGCTGATATAGGCATCGGCATCGAACGGGCCTTCCACCGGGGTTTCTTTCAGCACCGTCTGCTCGCCGCTGACCAAGTGCAGCTGGCGCACCTGGGCCGGGCGATTGAGCGCCTCGTAGCGCAGGCGAATCACCGCGCTGTCGAACTCCAGGCTGTCCTGCACATGCAGGCTGTAGGCGGCATCCGGCAGTTGCACCCGCGCCGGTGCCAGACCCAGGGCATGCACTTCGAGAATCGGCAGGCCGCCTTCGCGCAGGCTGAGGATCAAGGCACCGGCGTTCAGGGTGATGTCTTCCAGCATCACCGCCGGGTTATGGGCGATCAGCTCCTGCCAGTCGCTGCGGCTCGGCACGCCGCTACTAGTGGTGGCATGGTAGAGGGCGAAGTTGATGCCGGTCTGGTTGCTGCGGATCAGCCAGCCCCAGTTGCCGGCCTGGCTGCCGTGGACCAGGCGGCCGTGGTCGGCGAAGTACTCGTGGCCTTCCTCGCGCGGGGCCAGGCAGGTGAAGGTGCCTTGTGGGTTATCGGCGTCCAGCGCCCAGGTTTCGCAGGTGGTTTTGCTGTTGAGCAGGACAAACAACTGACGCTCTGAGCTTGAGCGGTAGCAGTTGAGGAAGAAGCGCCCGTCCGGCTCTTCGAACACCAGTTCGGCACCGTCGCCGCCCAGGGTGTGGCGGTAGAGTTTGTGTGGCCGATGGGTGTCGTCCAGCTCAGCGAAAAACAGGGTCTGGCTGTCGTTGGCCCAGGTCATGCTGCCGTCGCAGTCGTCGAAGGGCAGGGCACTGATGGCCTCGTTGCTCAGCTCTTTGACGAATAGCTGATAGATCTCCTCGCCGCTGGTATCCAGGCTGTAGGCCAGGCGCGCGTGGTCGGGGCTGATGCTGAAGGCGCCCAGGGAAAGAAAACCGCCATTGGCCAATTCATTCGGGTCGAGCAGCAGGTGCTCGCTGGCGGCGTCCACCGTATTGCTGCCATCGGCCGGGCGCGCGCAGCGGTAGTGGCGCGGGTATTCGTCACCGGCGGTGGTGCGGGTGTAGTACAGGTAGGGCCCCCAGGGCGAGGGCAGCGACAGGTCGGTCTCGCGGATCCGGCCTTTGATTTCCTCGAACAGTTGCTCGCGCAGCGTCGCTTGCGCAGCCAGCTGCAGCTCCAGATAGGCGTTTTCTGCCTTGAGGTGCTCCAGCACTTCCTCGCTGTCGCGGTTTTCCAGCCAGCGGTAAGGATCATCGCCGGGCTCGATACGGGCGATGGGGGCAACGGGGGCGATGGGCGCTTGCGGCATGCAGAAACTCCAGAGCGAAGGCGGCCGACGTCGAACGCGCCGGGCAGGAGAAAAGCCGCTATCATAAGCGCCCCTTCGCCAGCATCGCCACGAACCGCATGAACGAACACGATTACGTCCTCGTCTGGGGCCTGTATGCCATCGCCGCCCTGGGCTGTCTGCTGGTGAGCTTCCGTCTGACCGGCTGGATGTGGCGCTATCTGCGCGAGCCGTTGCGGTTGGTGGTGGCGGTGTTGCTGTTTACCCCGACCATCGTCGACCCGGGCAAAGATCTGTACGCCCCGGCCGTGGCCATCACCGCGCTCGACCTGCTGTTCAAGGTCGGTAGCAATATCTGGCGCGCGGTGTCCGACCTGGCCATGTACGGCATGATCGCTTTCGCCCTCTACCTGTTGTTTGTCCTGATTCGCTGGCCAATCGAGCGCGCCTGGAAAAAACGCCAAGCCGCCAAGGCCGCGCCGCCAGTGGAAGACGATGAGCCGACCCTGCGCGAGCTGATGGAACGCGATCCGCACAGCCAGCCCTATATCCACCCTCGCGCTGACAGCCCTATCGAGAGCCGCACCCAGCCCGCCACTGGCAACGGTCGCCGTCAGCGTATCGAACCGCGTCTTTAAGCTACTGCCGCAATCCAGATACCTGGAAGAGTGTTGAGCCATGTGTGAATTACTGGGCATGAGTGCCAATGTGCCGACCGATATCGTGTTCAGCTTTACCGGGCTGATGCAGCGCGGTGGCGGCACCGGTCCGCACCGCGATGGCTGGGGCATTGCCTTCTATGAGGGGCGTGGTCTGCGTCTGTTCCAGGACCCGCAGCCAAGCATCGACTCGGAAGTGGCCAAGCTGGTGCAGCGCTACCCGATCAAAAGCGAAACCGTGATTGGTCATATCCGTCAGGCCAATGTCGGTAAGGTCTGCCTGGCCAATACCCACCCCTTTGTCCGCGAACTCTGGGGCCGTAACTGGTGTTTCGCCCATAACGGCCAACTGGCGGATTTCGCCCCGGCACCGAGTTTCTACTGGCCGGTGGGCGATACCGACAGCGAGGCGGCGTTCTGCGACCTGCTCAACCAGATACGCACGGCGTTTCCGCAGCCGGTGTCGGTGGAAATGCTTCTGCCGACCCTGGTGCGCGCTTGCACGGACTACCGCAGCAAGGGCGTTTTCAACTGCCTGCTGAGCGACGGCGACTGGCTGTTTGCCTACTGCTCGACCAAGCTGGCGCAGATCACCCGCCGCTCGCCTTTTGGCCCGGCGCGCTTGAAGGATGTCGATGTGATCGTCGATTTTCAGGCCGAGACCACCCCCAACGATGTGGTCACTGTACTGGCCACCGAACCCTTGACCGAAAACGAAAGCTGGACCTTGTACCAACCCGGTGAATGGAGCCTGTGGCGCCGCGGCGAGTGCATCGCCAAGGGCCGTAGCTAAGCCGGGCCGTAGACCGATAAGGAGCAGGAGCGGGCATGTTCAGAAGTTATCTACGTTTGGTGATGTTTACCCTGGGCCTGCTGGCCGGGGTGCAGATTCCCGGTTTTATCACCGACTACAGCCAGCGCGTCGATGCGCACTGGAAAGAGTCCGAGCAGAGCCTCAGCGGCTTTCGCCAGACCGCCAACCAGTTCTTCAACGGTGACCTCGACAAACTGGTGGCCCATTACCGCGCCAGTACCGACCCGGTATTTGCCAGTGATGCGAACAGCCTGACTACCTTGCTGGTGCGCTCGCGCTTGCTCGAAAGCGAATGGCAGGCCATGACCGGCCCCTGGTACCAGCGCGCCTGGCATGTGGCCTTTGCCGCCAACCCGGAACTGTTCAAGGAAACCTACGAGGGCTACAGCTATCAGGTGCTGTTGGCACCGGAGGCGGTTGCCTGGGGGATTTGCTGCGCACTGCTGCTGGCGTTCCTGATCGAGTTGCTGGTGTTGGGGGCAGGCTGGACCTTGGGGTTCAACCGCACGCACCGGGTTACTCAGCACGAACAACGCCCTTGGCGGTAACGTTGGGCTTCGCTGCGCTCACCGCACGCGGATCGCCCCAACCTGCATTGCGAGCCGTAGATTGGGTTGAGGGCAGCGAAGCCCAACGAATTACCGCCAATAAAAAACGGGCCTTTTTCGAGGCCCGTTTTTTTTACGCGAGAAATCGGCTTATTTGGACAAAAACTTCATCCCATCTTCCAAGCCACGCAGGCTCAGTGGGTACATCTGGTCTTCCAGCAGGTCGCGAACGATATTGGTCGAGGCCGTGTAGTTCCAGGTGTCCTTGGGGTAGGGGTTGATCCAGATAAGCTTCTTGTATTTCTCACGGAAGCGCTGCATCCACACATAGCCCGGTTCTTCGTTCCAGTGCTCGACGCTGCCGCCGGCCTGGGTGATTTCATAGGGGGCCATGGCGGCGTCGCCAACGAACACCACTTTGTAGTCGGCGCCGTATTTGTGCAGCAGGTCCTGGGTGGAGAAGCGCTCGGAAGTGCGGCGCAGGTTGTTCTTCCACACCGACTCGTAGACGAAGTTGTGGAAGTAGAAATACTCCAGGTGCTTGAACTCGGTTTTACAGGCCGAGAACAGCTCTTCGCAGACCTTTACATGGGCGTCCATCGAACCGCCGATATCGAACAGAATCAGCAGCTTCACCGCATTGCGGCGCTCGGGGCGCATCTGGATATTCAACAGGCCGCCGTCGCGGGCGGTGAAGTCGATGGTGCCATCCAGATCCAGCTCGTCCTGGGCACCCTGGCGGGCGAACTTGCGCAGGCGGCGCAGGGCCACCTTGATATTGCGCGTGCCGAGTTCCACCTGGTCGTCGAGATTCTTGTACTCGCGCTGATCCCAGACCTTCACGGCCTTGCCCTGGCGCTTGCCGGCATCGCCGACGCGGATGCCTTCTGGATTGAAACCGCCGGAACCAAAGGGGCTGGTGCCGCCGGTGCCAATCCATTTGTTGCCGCCTTCGTGGCGTTCCTTCTGCTCTTCGAGGCGCTTTTTGAACTCCTCGATCAGCTTGTCCAGACCACCCAGCGACTCGATCTTGGCGCGCTCTTCATCGGTCAGCGAACGCTCGAATTCCTTGCGCAGCCACTCATCGGGGATCAATGCCTCGATATGCTGGTTGAGGTTTTCCAGACCTTTGAAATAAGCGCCAAAGGCCCGGTCGAACTTGTCGAAATGGCGCTCGTCCTTGACCAGAATCGCCCGCGACAAGTAGTAGAACTCGTCCATGTCGGCGAAGGTCACGTTGTGCTTCAACGCGTTGATCAGGTCCAGCAGCTCGCGCACCGAGACCGGCACCTTCGCCGCGCGCATTTCGTTGAATAGATTGAGCAGCATAGTTATGCCCTCGTGGGCGGTTTGCCCCTAAGTTGCAGTCGTGACTCGATGTAAGGGCTCGCGAGCTAGCGCCGGACAAGGCGAAACCGAGCTGAACAGCGCAGCGTACTGCCGTACGTGAGCATGTGAAGCGAGGTTTCAACGCCGTCCGGTCGACGCGCAGCAGCCCGAATGCCTAGCGAGAGGCGCGGCGGCTCATGAAAGCGAGACGCTCAAGGAGCTGCACATCCTGTTCGTTTTTAACCAAGGCACCAGCCAGCGGCGGAATGGCCTTGGTCGGATCACGCTCACGCAGCACCGCTTCGCCGATGTTGTCGGCCATCAGCAGCTTCAGCCAGTCGACCAGCTCGGAAGTGGAGGGTTTTTTCTTCAGGCCCGGCACCTTGCGCACGTCGAAGAACACATCGAGGGCTTCGGCCACCAGGTCTTTCTTGATATTGGGGTAGTGCACATCGACGATCTGCTGCAGCGTGGCGCGATCCGGGAAGGCGATGTAGTGGAAGAAGCAGCGGCGCAGGAAGGCGTCCGGCAGCTCTTTTTCGTTGTTCGAGGTAATGATGATGATCGGGCGTTTTTTCGCTTTGATCGTCTCGTTGGTCTCGTAAACGTAGAACTCCATCTTGTCGAGTTCTTGCAGCAGGTCGTTGGGGAACTCGATGTCGGCCTTGTCGATTTCGTCGATCAGCAGAATCACCCGCTCTTCGCTTTCGAAGGCTTCCCAGAGCTTGCCCTTCTTGATGTAGTTGCGCACGTCGTGGACTTTGTCGCTGTCCAGCTGCGAGTCGCGTAGGCGGCTTACCGCGTCGTACTCGTACAGACCCTGGTGGGCCTTGGTGGTGGATTTCACGTGCCAGGTGATTAGCTTGGCGCCGAAGGACGCGGCCAGTTGCTCGGCCAGCATGGTCTTGCCGGTGCCCGGCTCACCCTTGACCAGCAGCGGGCGTTCCAGGGTGATGGCAGCGTTGACTGCCAGTTTGAGATCGTCGGTGGCGACGTATGCCTGGGTGCCTTCGAACTTCATCGGAAAATCCTCAAACGGGTGGCGCGGTTCAATAAATGTAGGGCGCGACTATAACGCGCACCTGACGTGGCTGTGAACGCGGACGCACTATTCAGTCACTGAATGGGCGGTCACACGCGCACAAGTTGCCGGAAACCGCCCATTGGTTGGGGCTGGGCTTAGTCTTCTGTGGGTTTGCCGCGTTCATAGCGGGCGCTGAAAGCCTCGATAAAGCCATTGCGCAGAATCGCCAGAAAGGCCTGAAAGGCGCTGATGTTCTGTTGATGCACATTGCCGCTGAGTTCGACGCGGGTGGCGAATTGGTCCTTCTGCTGGTTTTTCAACACGGTTTCGCCGCCACCCACCAGTGCTTCCCAGATCGAACGAAACAGACCTTTGTCCTTTTCTTCAACATCCTGCTGCCAATTGAACACATCGACATCACGCAGCAGCGGCTTGATATAGCCGCTGATCTGGGCTTTTTTCGCGTCGGCTTCGATCACCAGATCGCCATGCCCGGCGTTGAAATCGAACTTGCCGTAGGCGCTGGCGAAGTCATTGACCTTGCGCAGTTCGATGTCTTTAGCGCGCAGGCGGAAATTGAAGTCTTCAAAGTTTTCATAGGGGTCGAAGACGATGGTGCATTCCAGCGGCGCATGGCCGAGCAGCAGTGCCTTGCCCTCGAAATGGGCGACCCGTTCGCCGTTGCCGTCGGCGACATTGGTGAGGTTATAGAGGCTGGCATTCACCTCGCTGGCCTGCATATTCACCTGCGGGGTGGAGGTGAAGTTATGGAAGCCCAGCTTGCCGTCGACCACCCGCACTTCGTTGAGGGTAATGGGCAGCAGCTTGTTCAGCTGTTCACGCCAGTCCACGCCCTTACCGCTTTGTGAGGCGGACTTGTCTTTGCCGCCATCGACGAAATTCAGGGTCGGCGCGATAAACAGCACCTGCGCCACCACGGCATGGTCGTACCACAGCGCATGCCAGCTGACGGCGATATCGATATGCGGCGCGTCCAGCAGCGGCACCGGCACCTTGCCGTCTTCCTTGCGGATAAACAGGCCATTGATCTGGTAAGCGCCGCGCCACCAGGCCAGGTCTACGTCGGTAATCTGGCCTTGGTACTCGCCCATATCGGCGAGTTTGTCGTTGAGGTAGTCGCGCACCAGATAGGGCAGGGTGATGTGTAGTACCAGGAGCAAAACAAGGAACCCGATCAGGGTCCAGAGCGGCCAGCTGTAGCGTCGTTTCATCGCAGCGTTACCTGGGCAAATCGCCTATTAAGTAGAAGCTAGACCGCTTGCGCGCCGTTACGGTTCGGATTTTTTCAGGCTGGACGCTGCCCCTCGGCGGGCATAGGCTGTTCGCCTTTGCGAATCACCAAGGAACAGAGGATATGAGCCGCATCTACGCAGACAACGCCCAGTCCATCGGCAATACGCCGCTGGTATTTATCAACCGCCTGGGCCCCAAGGGCGTGACCATCCTGGCCAAGATCGAAGGGCGTAACCCGGCCTATTCGGTGAAGTGCCGGATCGGTGCCAATATGGTCTGGGATGCCGAGGAGCGCGGAGTGCTCAAACCGGGCATGACCATAGTCGAGCCCACCTCTGGCAACACCGGTATCGGTCTGGCGTTTGTCGCCGCCGCCCGTGGCTACAAACTGCTGCTGACCATGCCGGCCTCCATGAGCCTGGAACGGCGCAAAGTGCTCAAGGCGCTGGGTGCCGAACTGGTGCTCACTGAACCGGCCAAAGGCATGAAAGGCGCGATTGAAAAGGCCGCGCAAATCGCCGCCTCGGACAGCAGCAAATACTTTCTGCCGCAGCAATTCGAAAACCCGGCCAACCCGGCGATCCACGAAAAGACCACCGGCCCGGAAATCTGGAACGACACCGAAGGCGCCATCGATGTGCTGGTGGCCGGCGTCGGCACCGGCGGCACCATCACCGGGATCTCGCGCTATATCAAGAACACCTGCGGCAAACCGATTATCTCGGTGGCCGTTGAGCCCAGCGGCTCGCCGGTGATCACCCAGGCCCTGGCCGGCGACGAGATCAAGCCGAGCCCGCACAAGATCCAGGGTATTGGTGCCGGTTTTGTGCCGAAAAACCTCGACTTGAGCATTGTCGACCGCGTCGAACTGGTGGACGACGAAGAGGCCAAAGCCATGGCCCTGCGTCTGATGCGCGAGGAAGGCATTTTGTGCGGCATCTCCTGCGGCGCCGCCATGGCGGCCGCCGTGCGCCTGGCCGAGCGTCCGGAAATGCAGAGCAAGACCATTGTGGTGATCCTCCCCGACTCTGGCGAGCGTTACCTCACCAGCATGCTGTTCAGCGATATGTTCAGTGAGCAGGAGTTGGTGCAGTAGCACTGGGTTGAATGATGGAAATTCATCCATGGTAGTGATGGAATTTCAGCCACTCAGTGGGTGAAATTACATCCTGATGTCACGCAATATTCGGCAAAATATGCTTGAGGCTCTGGATGAATCTCCCGCCGTCCTGATCAATGGCGCACGCCAGACAGGCAAGAGCACGCTAGTGCGAACGCTGAAGCAGGATTTTCGCTATTTCACGTTTGACGATCCGGCCGTGTTGGCGGCGGCGCAAACCGACCCCGCTGGTTTTATCGGTGCGCTTGAAGCGCCGGTGTGCCTGGACGAAGTGCAACGAGCGCCGGGCATTTTTCTGGCCATCAAGGCCGAGGTGGACAAGGATCGTACGCCTGGACGCTTTCTGCTGACGGGCTCGGCCAACGCGCTGCTCCTGCCGCAGATCGCCGATTCTCTGGCTGGGCGCATGGACGCTCTAACGCTTTGGCCACTTGCTCAGAGTGAAATTGCCGATCGGCCCCTCAGCATCATTGATCGCTTGTTCGATGGAGATTTCCCTGATCGATGTGCCTACCAACGGGATGACTTTATTGATCGGCTGTGCGCGACACGACGCCTGAGCAGTTCAAGCGAGGAATTGTGTTCTACACCGGGGAGCAAGTGGTTCGTTTCGACCACCAACTGACCGCTGTGCCGCTCTCGCTATTCGGGGCATGATCGGCTAAGCAGGGCGGGGCGGGCATCGCTGCACTCACGGATGGGCCGACGCTGCCTACACTGACTACGGCTTACCAAATGGCCGCTCAAGGTGTTGCCCATGCTGCAGTCCGTCTCGCCTAAAAACGATCTACCCGCTGAACCCACCGCGCCCGAAGCAGAGAAACCCAAGGTCGGCGGCATCTTCTCGCCGTTCAGCGTGCGTGCCTTTCGGATCATCTGGATCGCCAACCTGTTCGCCAACCTCGGTACCTGGGCTCAGTCGGTCGCCGCTGCCTGGGTGGTCACCGAAGCCCAGGCCAGTGCGCCGATGGTGGCGATGATTCAGGTGGCCTCGGCCTTGCCATTGGTGGTGCTGTCGATTGTTTCCGGGGTGCTGGCGGACAACCATGACCGGCGCAAGATCATGCTGATCGGCCTGACCTTCGAGCTGAGCGGCGCCACCTTTCTGACCGTGATTGCCTTTGCCGGGGTGCTCGACCCGCGGCTGCTGATTGTCTCGATCCTGTGGATCAGCCTGGGTGGCGCCATCACCATTCCGGCCTGGCAGGCGGCGGTGAATGAGCAGGTGCCGCCGGCCATGGTCGGCAATGCGGTGTTGCTTAACAGCGTTAACTACAACGTCGCCCGCGCGGTGGGACCCGCGCTGGGTGGCTTGTTGCTGAGCTTTACCGGCTCGGCCTGGGTGTTTCTGTTCAATTGCTTGTGCTACCTGGGGTTGATCGCGGCAATTTGGCAGTGGCGGCGTGAGGTGCCCGTGCGGCAGTTTCCGCCGGAACATATCGTTGAGGGGGTGAAAGCGGCGCTGCGCTTTACCCAGCACTCCAGCGTGACCCGCCTGGTGATGCTGCGCTCGTTCAGCTTCGGGGTCTCGGCCAGCTCGATCTGGGCTTTGCTGCCGATCCTCGCGCACCGCAATCCCGAGGGCGATGCCTCGGTGTACGGCTATATGCTCGGCGCCCTGGGCATCGGCGCGATAGTCGGCAGCACCCTGGTAAACCGCGCGCGGCAGTTTGTCGGCAGCAGCCGGTTGATCAGTTTTGCCGGCCTGCTGCTGGCGGTGATCGTGCTGTTGCTGGGCAGTGTCGACACGCTGTGGGTGCTCTACCCCGCGTTGCTGGTGGGCGGGGCCTGCTGGATTGCGGCGGTGGCGACCTATAACTCGGCGGTGCAGATTCTGGTGCCGGACTGGGTCAAGGCGCGGGCCTTGGCGCTGTATCAGACCGCGCTGTATGGCGGGCTGGCGCTGGGGTCGTTTCTGTGGGGGCATTTGGCGCAGACCATGGGCGTGCAAGGTGCCTTGTTGGCGGCGGGGGCGCTGATGTTTGTCTGTGCGCTTTTGCTGTACCAGTCGCGCCTGCCGGAACTGGATGCAACCAATATCGCCCATGCGCCGGCGACGTTGCCGGGGCAGCCGACCTTTGTCTTCAACCCGGAGCGCGGCTCGGTGCTGGTGACCATCGAATACCGCATCGCCAGCGAGCGCACCCGCGAGTTCGTCAAAGCGGTGCAGGGTTTGCGCCGCCTGCGCTTGCGCAATGGTGCCGAGCGCTGGGCGATGTACCGCGATGTCAGCGACCAGGAGCTGTGGCAGGAGGTGCTGGTGGTGGACAACTGGCTGCAGCACCTGCGCATGCTCGACCGCCTGACCCTGTTCGATAAAACCCTGATCGACAACGTAGTGCTGCTGCACAGCGGCGATGAACCGCCGCGGGTGCGCCATGGCGTGAGCTTCGAGTCCGGCAGTTATGACACCGACAGCCAGAGCGTCGGCCTATGACGCGGCGGCGACCTTCGCCGGCGCAGTCGGCTTGACCACCAGCCACAGCGCCAGGCCGATCAGCACGCCGCCATACAGATAGGCCCAGGACAGCGGCTCGCCGAGTAGCAATACCCCCCAGAGCACGCCAAAGGGCGGAACGGCGAAGGTCACAGTGGACGCTTTGATCGGGCCGACATCGGTGATCAGGCGAAAATACAGCACATAGGCAAACGCCGTGCACACCAGGCCCAGCCCGGCCAGCGACAGCCACACGGTTGTCCCACCCCAACTGGCGGGCGGCTGCTCCACCAGCGCGTAGCCGAACAGCGGCAGCAGAAACAGGGTGGCACCGAACATGCTGCCGCAGGCGGTCACTCGGTTATCCAGCGGCACGCCGCCCAACCATTTACGGGTAAGAAAACCGGCAAAGCCGTAGCAGGTAGTGGCGACCAGACAGGCAAGGGCCCCCCAGAGCAATTGCGCATCGAAGGCCACCGGCCCGGTGCGGGTCAGTAGCCCGACCCCAAACAGCCCCAACAGCACGCCCAGGGTTTTGCTCCGGGTGGGTGCTTCGGCGAAGAACAGCATGCCGATCAACACGCCCATCAGTGGCGTAGTGGCGTTGAAGATCGACGAGTAGCCGGCGGGCAGCACCATCGCCGCCAGGCAATACATGGTGGCCGGCAAACCGGAGTTGATTACGCCAAGGGCCAGGCAGTGGCGCAGCTTGCCGTGGAAATTCCACTGCACGCGCATCACCCAGAGAATCACGATCAGGCCGACAGCCGCCAAGGCCACACGGAAAAATGCACTGGGCAGTGGGCCCAACACCGGCACGATCACGCGCATAAACAGAAAGCTGGCACCCCAGATGGCAGCCAGGCTCAGCAGGCGAACGTAATCGGCAAGTCTCACAGCAATCTCCAGCCGTTAATAAAGAGGCGAAAGTGTTGCTGCTGAGGCGTGGATTGGCAATCTGCATATTGCTGTGAAAATTCGCCGCTGCTCGGGCGCAGGAGCATGCCGACGCGCAGCAGTGGAACTCAGCAGAACGAGGGTGGGAGGCATTTTTCAACGGCGTAGGGGATGCCCCATTTCAGTCGGAGAAGGCGTCTTCCGGGCTATCGGACGGCAGCATCAACATCAGTTGATGCATGTCCACCATCAGGTAGCGACCAATCCGTCGAGACGGCAGCACGCCTTGATCCATCAGGCTTTCAATGTGTTTTTGCCGATTCAGCAAGCCCGCTGCATGGCAAAAACCAGCGGCTGTTAAGTAGCGGGGGCATTGGCCAAACCAGGCTGGGGTGAGTTCTATTCGTTTCATTGGGCTTCCTGCACCATCGCGTGCCTGTCAGGGCTAGTGACAGGTGGATCTCCCTAATTTCTTTAACCGTAGGTTGCTTACTAATGGTTAGTAGATCAACTAAAATCTCCTAACTGGTAGTAAAAATCGGAAATACGGTTACCGCACCCAAAAGGATGTGCAGATGAACAATCAACGTTTTCTCTTTACTGCCGGCCAGCGTTTGCGTGGTTTGCGCGAGCTAATGGGCCTCAAGCGCCCGGCGTTCGCACAACTCACCGGAATCGATGCCAAGCGCCTGGAAAATATCGAAAGCGGTCAGCAGCGCATGCATGACATCGATTTCGAAAAGGTCTGCAGCCTGTACCCGGGATTTGCTCGCTGGATTACTTACGGTGGTCCGGTGGATGGCGATCTGATGAACCTGAAAGTCGCCGATTCGGCGCAAATGAACGCGGTCTATCTGGTGCATTGCAACCCGCTGCTGCTGGAGCACATCGGTTTGTCGCTACCGGACTGGACGCAGCGTCATCAGCGCCAGCTGGAACTACTGGCGGAAACCCAGTCCCTGCATCAACGGCAGCTGGCATTTGATAGCGAGCAGGATTTTATCGAAGGAGAGGCGCACCAGATCGAGAACGATGGCGACGAGCAGGCCTGAGGCTCAGGGCTGAATAGTGGTCGCCAGCTGACATAAATAGGCCACCACGTCTGGCGCACCCGCCAGACGCAGCCCTTCACCGAGGGCGGTGGCCTCTGGCGAGTGTTTGGGCAGCAAGAGAAACTCCGGAGCGCCCGGAGTGCGCAACATGGCCAGGCGCGCATAGGGCAGACCCTTGTCCAGCAGCAGGCCCATAAACTGTGGATCGCTCCAGGCCTGCACAGGCATGGCCAGCATGTGGTAGCTGTCTTGCAGCGCATGCAAGCCGGCAATATTCAAACGGTAGCGGGTCAGTTCGGCAGGTAGGCTGACATCCAGGCCGCGCAGACGCGCATACGCGATGGCACTGGCAAAGGCTTCATGGTGATGTTCACCGGCCCAGTACACCCGATTTCCGACCCAGTCGGCCTGGCGCAGCACGATGGGCTCGCCGGCGAGAAAGCGCGGCAGCGCGGTGCTGATGACTTTGACGAAATCCTTGTAACTGATGATGCGGATGCTGCGGCAGGCTTCGCTGCTGGCGTATTCCTCGAAACTGGCAAAGGGCCTGGCGCGCAGATCGCTGCCGCAGAGGCCGTCGATCATGCGCAGGTCGAAGGAGCTCAGCTGCTGGGTGTCATGCTCCACCACTTTGATCAGCACCGAATGGGCTTCGGCCTTGTCTTCCTGCACCGGGCCGGAGAGGGCATTGCGCGGCAGGTCCACCAAGCGTTGCAACGGCGCGCCGTTCTGCCACCAGATCTGCTCGCTGGGCTGCGGCAATACCTGGAACGGCAGGCGCAGGCTGCTGGCGCGTTGCAGGATCAACCGGGGCCCACGGCTGCTCAAGCCCAGACGCTGGGCCAGGGCTGAGATACGTTCGGTAAGGGTGTGAGAGTGGTCGCTCGAACTCATGGCCAAATGCTACATCCCGGGTCATCCCAGCCAGTGTGGCAGACGATCTGCAATGTTGCCGTCGCAATTGTCAAACAGCGGACCCTGGTCCATCGGGAGCCGGGTGCCTGCAGCCCTGCGGCCGTCTGTGGCAGTATTGCCGGAATCATTTGCGAGGTAGCCTCCATGCCTAGCCTGGAGTTGGATATTGCCCTATCTGCCGAACGTTTGCGCGCGGTCTATCAAGGGCAGGCCAACCGAATCCTGTTACGCAGTCGCGATGGTCGGCGGGTCAGTTTGCCGGCCCACCACCTGCGGCCTTTTCTGACCCACGAGGGCGTCTACGGTTCCTTCGAGCTGGAGTTTAACAGCGCTGGCGAACTTCTGGCCCTGCGCCGCCTCGGATCACGCTAAGCGCCTCGCCGTCAGGGGGCAGGCGCGGCTATAATCGCCGACCTCTTTTTCTTGAGCAAAGCCTGCCCATGTATACCCTGGCCCGCGAGCTGCTTTTCAAACTCTCCGCAGAAACCTCCCACGAGCTGTCGATCGACCTGATCGGCGCTGGCGGCCGTCTGGGTGTGAATGGCTTGCTGTGCAAGCAGCCGGCGGCATTGCCGGTACGGGTGATGGGCCTGGATTTCG
The DNA here is from genome assembly GCF_054057335.1 of Pseudomonas sp. TE3786. Classification (NCBI taxonomy): domain Bacteria; kingdom Pseudomonadati; phylum Pseudomonadota; class Gammaproteobacteria; order Pseudomonadales; family Pseudomonadaceae; genus Pseudomonas; species Pseudomonas sp. TE3786. The sequence goes on along the minus strand of NZ_JBSRZF010000006.1, from coordinate 89,844 downwards.
CCAACCCGGTGGGGCTGGCTGCCGGCCTGGACAAGAATGGTGATGCCATCGACGGCTTTGCCCAGTTGGGATTCGGCTTTGTCGAAATCGGCACCGTCACCCCGCGCCCGCAGCCAGGCAACCCCAAGCCGCGGCTGTTCCGCTTGCCGCAGGCCGAGGCGATCATCAACCGCATGGGTTTCAACAACCACGGTGTCGATCATCTGCTGGCGCGGGTGCAGGCCGCTAAATACAAGGGCGTGCTGGGCATCAATATCGGCAAGAACTTCGACACCCCGGTAGAGCGCGCCGTCGATGACTACCTGCTGTGCCTGGACAAGGTCTATAGCCACGCCAGCTATGTCACGGTAAACGTCAGCTCGCCCAATACCCCGGGCCTGCGCAGTCTGCAGTTCGGTGATTCGCTCAAACAGTTGCTCGAAGCCCTGCGCCAGCGCCAGGAAGATCTGGCCCAGCAGCATGGCAAGCGTGTTCCCCTGGCGATCAAGATCGCCCCGGACATGAGCGATGAAGAAATCGCTGAAGTGGCCAAGGCGCTGGTGGAGGCGGGTATAGATGGGGTGATCGCCACCAATACCACCCTTGGCCGTGACGGCGTGCAAGGGCTGGTGCATGGCGACGAGGCGGGCGGGCTGTCTGGCGCACCGGTGCGCGACAAGAGCACTCACACCGTACGCCTGCTGGCGGCGGAGCTGGGCGGGCGCCTGCCGATCATTGCCGCTGGCGGCATCACCGAAGGCAAGCACGCGGCTGAGAAAATCGCCGCTGGTGCCAGTCTGGTGCAGATCTATTCCGGCTTTATCTACAAGGGCCCGGCGCTGATCCGCGAGGCGGTGGATGCCATTGCTGCGATGCCCAAGGCCTGAGCAGAAAAAACACAGGCAATAAAAAGGCCTCCTTAAAGGAGGCCCTGGGCTCTCGCCCGCCGTCCGGATGGGACGTGCATGGTGAAGCGGTGTAGTCGGAGGTGTCCCTGTTTAGCCGACTGCGTTCAGTTCGTTAAGCCTATGGATACCGGCGGTGCCGATCATTCCGTCCCAGTTGTCACCGCGACCCTCTCGCCAGCCGTTGATCCAGGCTTGGCGTACGGACGGAAGGGTAAATGGACACAATTCACGAGATTTGCCATGGACGCCAAATTGATAGCCGCGCAAAAAAGCTCTTTCTAAAGGATCACGCTTAAGTCTTCTCATAGGGTGTTGCCCTCACTTGTTGACTGTTATGTCCTATTTGCCTCGGGTCGAGGCCTGGCAGAAATCCTCTACCAGTGGAGCCCGCTGCCGGCGTTACGGGTCTCCTCCCGACGTCGTTGCGACGTTGGGCTGAGTTGATTTCTATCGAATGCGACCGGTGCTGGGAATGATCGTTTTGTCATAAGCACGTAACGATTGTAGTGGTGAGGCCATAAGGGAAAAGCTGCTTTGCCACCTACGCCAGCAGGGCCGGGCGTGTGGCCTCTGGTAACGGCGACTGGCCAGTGCGAGCTTTTCGCACTTGCGAGGTTCGAGTAATCCGACGAAGGGTGAGAAACCCGCTGTCGATGACATTTTTCGGTGGTCGCATCCATTTGTGGTCACTCGCTAGGCCTGGCGACAGGCACGGCGCAGGGCTTGCGACTAGGCTCCTGTGCAGTGCGGCTGTCCGGTCTGGCAGCGTCGAGTCGCTATTGGCTCGCACAGCGCTCCATTCCGGAGTGCGGGACCGTCGGGTAGAACCGAGGTTTTTAACCGGACGTGCAGAACTGCGCGCCATATCGCTTAGGCACTGGATTACACATGTCGGATCGTTTTGAACTGTTTCTTACCTGCCCCAAAGGCCTGGAAGGTTTGCTCGCTGAGGAAGCCACCGCATTGGGGTTGGAAGAAACCCGCGAACACACCTCAGCGATCCGTGGCTTTGCCCAGATGGAAACGGCTTACCGCCTGTGCCTCTGGTCACGCCTGGCCAACCGCGTGCTGCTGGTGCTCAAACGCTTTCCCATGGCCAATGCCGACGACCTGTATGACGGTGTGCTGTCGGTGGATTGGGCCGAGCATCTGGATGCCGCCGGCAGCCTGGCGGTTGAGTTCAGCGGTAACGGTTCGGGTATCGACAACACCCACTTCGGTGCCCTGAAGGTCAAGGACGCCATTGTGGACAAGTTGCGTACCAGCACCGGCGAGCGTCCTTCCATCGACAAGCTCAACCCGGACCTGCGCATTCACCTGCGCCTGGACCGTGGCGAGGCCATTCTGTCCCTCGATCTTTCCGGCCACAGCCTGCACCAGCGCGGTTACCGCCTGCAGCAAGGTGCTGCGCCGCTGAAGGAAAACCTCGCCGCTGCGGTGCTGATCCGCGCTGGCTGGCCCCGCATCGCTGCTGCAGGCGGCGCGCTGGCCGACCCGATGTGCGGTGTCGGTACCTTTCTGGTGGAGGCGGCGCTGATTGCCGCCGATATCGCACCGAACCTGCGTCGCGAGCGCTGGGGCTTTTCCGCCTGGCTCGGCCATGTGCCGGCACTGTGGAAGAAACTGCATGCCGAAGCGCAGGAACGCGCTGACGCCGGCCTGGCCAAACAGCCGTCGTGGATTCGCGGCTATGAAGCCGACCCGCGGCTGATCCAGCCGGCGCGCAATAACATCGAACGCGCCGGGCTCTCCAACTGGATCAAGGTTTACCAAGGGGAAGTGGCGACCTTCGAACCACGTCCGGATCACAATCAGACCGGTCTGGTGGTGTGCAACCCGCCCTATGGCGAACGCTTGGGCGATGAAGCCAGCCTGTTGTACCTCTACCAGAACCTGGGCGAACGCCTGCGCCAGGCCTGTATGAACTGGGAGGCGGCGGTGTTCACCGGCGCGCCGGATCTGGGCAAGCGCATGGGCATTCGCAGCCACAAGCAATATGCCTTCTGGAACGGCGCGTTGCCGTGCAAGCTTTTGCTGATCAAGGTGCAGCCCGAGCAGTTCGTCACCGGCGAGCGCCGCACCCCGGAGCAGCGCGAACGTGCGCGCGAGCAGGAAGCGCTGGGCACTGCCCCGGACGCCCCGGCCAACGCCCCGGTGGAGCAAGCGCGCCTGAGCGAAGGCGGACAGATGTTCGCCAACCGCCTGCAGAAAAACCTCAAGGCGCTGGGTAAGTGGGCGCGCCGTGAAGGCGTGGATTGCTACCGCGTGTATGACGCCGATATGCCGGAATACGCCCTGGCCATCGATCTGTACCACGACTGGGTGCATGTGCAGGAATACGCGCCGCCGCGCACCATCGACGCCGACAAGGCCCAGGCCCGTCTGTTCGACGCCCTGGCTGCGATTCCCCAAGCGTTGGGCGTGGACAAATCCAAAGTCGTGATCAAGCGCCGTGAGCGCCAGAGCGGCACCAAGCAGTACGAGCGGCAGGCCACCCAGGGTACCTTTACCGAGGTCAGCGAAGGCGGGGTGAAGCTGCTGGTCAACCTCACCGACTACCTCGACACCGGCCTGTTCCTCGACCACCGCCCGCTGCGTCTGCGCATTCAGCGCGAGGCGGCCGGCAAGCGTTTCCTCAATCTGTATTGCTACACCGCCACGGCGACCGTGCATGCGGCGAAGGGTGGGGCACGCACCACCACCAGCGTCGACCTGTCGAAAACCTATCTGGATTGGGCGCGCCGCAACCTGTCGCTGAACGGCTTCTCGGACAAGAACCGTTTGGAGCAGGGCGATGTGATGAATTGGCTGGCGGCAGACCGGGAAGAATACGACCTGATCTTTATCGACCCGCCGACCTTCTCCAACTCCAAGCGCATGGAAGGGGTGTTCGACGTGCAGCGCGACCATGTGCAGTTGCTGGACCTGGCCATGGCGCGTCTGGCATCAGGCGGGGTGCTGTATTTCTCCAACAACTTCCGCAAATTCCAGCTCGATGAAGGGCTGGCAGCGCGCTATCAGGTGGAAGAAATCACCGCCAGCACGCTGGACCCGGACTTCGCCCGCAATACCAAGATTCACCGCGCGTGGAAATTGATGGCGAAATAAGGATGCTGGGCTAGATATGCTCATTCCTGCGCAGGCAGGAATCCAGAATCTGCAGTCGGACTTAGAGCTTGGGCGCTTCGAAAATTCTCGGTCCCAGCCTGCGCTGGGACGACGCTGGTGTCAGTTAGCCTTGCGGTAAAGATCCAGCAACACCTGGTCGAGAATCGCCGAAGCGCCCCACGGCCGTGGGTCGTTGAGGATGGCGACTACCGCCCAGGTGTCGCCATTGGCATCGCGGCTGAAACCGGCGATAGCGCGCACGGTGTTGAGGGTGCCGGTCTTGATATGCGCGTCGCCGTTCAGCGCGGTGTTTTTCAGGCGTTTGCGCATGGTGCCGTCCTGGCCGACGATGGGCAGCGAGCTGATGAACTCGGCAGCGTAGGGGCCTTTCCAGGCGGTTTGCAGAATCGCCGCCATCTCCCGCGCACTGACCCGTTCAGCCCGCGACAAACCCGAACCGTTTTCCATCACCAGATGGGTGGCGGTAATGCCTTTTTTCGCCAGCCACTGGCGGATCACCCGTTGCGCGGCCTTGGCGTCGTCGCCATCGGCGCTATTGCGAAACTCGGCTCCGAGACTGAGAAACAGCTGGCGGGCCATGGTGTTATTACTGAATTTGTTGATGTCGCGGATGATCTCGGCCAAGTCTGGCGAGAAGGCGCGGGCCAGCAGGGTGCCGTCTTTGGGCACCACATCGATACGGTCCTTGCCGAGAATGCTGCCACCCAGTTCCTGCCAGATCGCCCGCACGGCACCGGCGGCATAGCCGGCATGGTCGAGTAGGGACAGGTAGGACTGGGTATTGCAGCCTTCATTCAGCTGGCCGGTGACCACCAGGGTGGTGCCGTCGAATTCGGTCACCGGATTGAAGCGCACATCACCCACGCATTTGCCTTTACCCAGGTATTTCACCCGGTTGTCGATGCGCACGTTGGTCAGCGGCGGCTCCATCATCACGCTGACCTTGCCGCTGTCAGCGCGGGTGATCATGCGCACAGCTTTGAGGTTGATCAGCAGCGAATCGGGGGTTACCAAGAAGGGTTTGTTGTCGTCTTTGCCGTCGTCATCAAACACCGGCAGTTGCGGCTGGATAAAGTGCGTGCGGTCCAGCACCAGGTCGCCGGTCACCTGCTGCACGCCATTGGCGCGCAGATCGCGCATCAGCAACCAGAGTTTTTCCATATTCAGTTTCGGGTCGCCGCCACCTTTGAGGTAGAGGTTGCCGTGCAGCACGCCGTCTTTTAGCGGGCCGTCGCTGTAGAACTCGGTTTTCCACTGGTGGGTAGGACCGAGCAATTCCAAGGCGGCGTAAGTGGTGATCAGCTTCATGGTCGAAGCCGGGTTCACCGAGACGTCGGCATTGATGATGGTGGGGGTGCCGGGGCCGGTCATCGGCAGGGTGACCAGCGATAGCGAGTCATTGCCGATCTTGCCGGCTTTCAGGGCTTTTTGGACGGAGGCGGGCAGGGTGGTGTTCAGTGGGGCGGAAAACGCCGGCAGCGCGGCGGGCAACAAAAGGCTGACGATGACGAGGTGGCGAAGCGATTTGATCATTGGCAGAAACCCTTCAGGCAAGGGCCAAAAAAGAAAGATGGCGTAAAGAAGAAAGCGCTCAGGGCCACAGGTTCCCAATTGCGCGGAGAAAGTGCCGGCATTATGCCCGAAGCGTTCTAGAGTTGGCGGGGTAGTACGGGTTTTTTGTCCGTGTTCTTGTGCTCGTCGGGCAGAGAGTCGGGCAAGGTGCCGCCATTGCTGGTAAAGTGCCGCGCGATATCACTTTTGAGGATTGTTCCATGGCTACTAATCGTTCCCGCCGTCTGCGCAAAAAACTCTGCGTTGATGAATTCCAGGAGCTCGGCTTCGAGCTGAACCTGAACCTCAAGGCGGACCTGAGCGAAGCGGACATCGACGCTTTCCTCGACGCGTTCCTGCGTGAAGCCATGAAAGACAATGGCCTGGGCTATGTTGGCGGCGAAGACTACGGTCTGGTTTGCCTGGCCAAGCGTGGTTCGGTCAGCGAAGAACAACGCGCAGCCGTTGAAGCCTGGCTGAAAGCGCGCAGTGAAGTTACCGACTACACCGCCAGCCCGCTGATCGACGTTTGGTACCCGGAAAACGAGATCAACGCTGAGCACGCATAAGCCCTAGGGTTTGTGCAAAACAAAGGGGCCTTCGGGCCCCTTTGTTGTGTCTGCCTGGCGCGTTTCTGTGCAACTGCCAGGCAATAAAAAGGCTCCCGAAGGAGCCTCTCTACTTATTAGCCCAGCATTTACATGTTGGGGTAGTTCGGACCGCCAGCGCCTTCTGGGGCCACCCAGTTGATGTTCTGGGCCGGGTCCTTGATGTCGCAGGTTTTGCAGTGCACGCAGTTCTGCGCGTTGATCTGGAACTTCTTCTCACCGCTTTCCTGGGTGACGATCTCGTACACGCCGGCTGGGCAGTAACGCTGCGCAGGCTCGTCGTAGAGCGGCAGGTTTTTCAGCAACGGAATGCTCGGGTCGATCAGCTTCAGGTGGCAGGGTTGTTCCTCTTCATGGTTGGTGTTGGAGAGGAATACCGAGCTCAGTTTGTCGAAGCTGAGTTTGCCGTCGGGTTTCGGGTAGACGATCTTTTTCGCTTCTGCAGCGGGCTTCAAGCAGGCGTAATCCGGCTTGGTGTCGTGCAGGGTGAAGGGGATCTTGCCGCCGAAGATGTTCTGGTCGACGAAGTTGAACGCGCCGCCCAGCAGCGGGCCGAACTTGTGCAGCGCCGGGCCGAAGTTACGGCTGCGGAACAGCTCGTCGTGCAGCCAGCTGGCTTTGAAGGAGTCGACGTAGCCGTTCAGCAGGTCGCCGCCTTCGCTGCCGGCGAACAGGGCATCGGCCACGGCGTCAGCGGCGAGCATGCCGGACTTCATGGCGGTGTGGCTGCCTTTGATCTTGGCGAAGTTCAGGGTGCCGAGGTCGCAACCGATCAGTGCGCCGCCGTTGAAAACCATCTTCGGCAGCGAGTTCAGGCCGCCTTTGCAGATGGCGCGAGCGCCGTAGGAAACGCGCTTGCCGCCTTCCAGGTACTGCTTGATCACCGGGTGATGTTTGTAGCGCTGGAACTCATCGAACGGCGACAGGTGCGGGTTGGCGTACGACAGGTCAACGATCAGGCCGACCACGACTTGGTTGTTTTCCAAGTGATAGAGGAACGAACCACCGGTGTTCTCGGTGCCGACGATATCCAGCGGCCAGCCGGCGGTGTGCACCACCAGGCCTTGCTCGTGCTTGGACGGGTCGATGTCCCAGATTTCCTTGATGCCGATGCCGTAGTGCTGGGCGTCGGCGTCGCTGTCCAGGTTGAACTTCTTGATCAGTTGTTTACCGATGTGGCCACGGCAGCCTTCGGCGAACAGGGTGTACTTGCCGCGCAGTTCCATGCCCGGGGTGTACACGCCTTCTTTCGGATGGCCTTCACGGTCTACGCCGAGGTCGCCAGTCAGAATGCCTTTTACTACGCCATTTTCGTCGATCAGCGCTTCCTGAGCGGCGAAGCCTGGATAGACTTCCACGCCCAGGTTCTCGGCCTGTTGGGCCAGCCAGCGGCACAGGTTGCCGAGGGAGATAATATAGTTGCCTTCGTTGTGCATGGTTTTCGGCACAAACAGGTCAGGCACTTTCGAGGCGCTGGTTTCGTTCTTGAGGACATAAATGTCGTCACGCTTGACCGGGGTGTTCAGCGGCGCGCCGAGCTCTTTCCAGTCGGGGAACAGTTCGTTCAGGGCACGGGGTTCGAAAACGGCACCGGAGAGGATGTGGGCACCGACTTCGGAGCCTTTCTCGACTACGCAGACGCTGATCTCTTTGCCCGCTTCAGCGGCTTTTTGCTTCAGTCGGCAGGCCGCGGACAGGCCAGCTGGGCCGGCGCCAACGATGACGACGTCGAACTCCATAAATTCGCGTTCCACAGGCAATCTCCTACTCAGGCTCTATCTATGTTTTATTTGGAGGATCGGGCTCGTTCCGTGAGCGGCGTGGGCGCATTATATCCACGGACCCTGGCGGGTCCAATACAAACGTTTGTTTGAATTTTCAAATAGCCTGCTAGAATCGGGGTTACGCGGCTTAAAGTGGCCATTTTGTCGTATTGACCCGTTTGGGCGATACGGTCAAGATACGGGCGGTTTTGCGCTAGCCGTGCTGTAGGCTGACCGTCGGTTCCGGCCGACGAGCATCACCCGCCATTGTTTATTGGCGACTTCTTATTCACCGGAGAGTAACGAGGAATCCATGAAGGTTCTTGTAGCTGTCAAACGAGTGGTTGACTACAACGTCAAGGTTCGCGTCAAAGCGGACAACTCCGGCGTTGATCTCGCCAACGTCAAAATGTCGATGAATCCCTTCTGCGAAATCGCCGTAGAAGAAGCCGTCCGCCTGAAAGAAAAAGGCGTGGCTACCGAGATCGTCGTGGTTTCCATCGGCCCGAACACTGCTCAAGAGCAACTGCGCACCGCGCTGGCTCTGGGTGCTGACCGCGCCATTCTGGTCGACACCGCGGAAGAGCTGAACTCGCTCGCCGTGGCCAAGCTGCTGAAAGCTGTAGTCGACAAAGAGCAGCCTTCGCTGGTCATTCTCGGCAAACAAGCTATCGACAGCGACAACAACCAGACTGGTCAGATGCTCGCCGCCCTCAGCGGTTACGCACAAGGCACCTTCGCCTCCAAGGTTGAAGTGGCTGGTGACAAGGTCAACGTAACCCGCGAAATCGACGGCGGTCTGCAGACCGTTGCGCTGAACCTGCCGGCTATTGTGACCACCGACCTGCGCCTGAACGAACCGCGCTACGCGTCGCTGCCGAACATCATGAAAGCCAAGAAAAAGCCGCTGGAAGTTGTTACTCCTGATGCTTTGGGCGTCTCCACCTCGTCCACCGTGAAAACCTTGAAAGTCGAAGCGCCGGCTGCTCGCAGCGCTGGTATCAAGGTCAAGTCGGTTGCTGAACTGGTCGAGAAACTGAAGAACGAGGCGAAGGTAATCTAAATGACTATCCTGGTTATCGCTGAACACACCAATTCCGCCCTGGCACCTGCCACCCTGAACACTGTGGCTGCTGCTGCAAAAATCGGTGGTGACATTCACGTGCTGGTTGCTGGCACCAATGCCGGCGCTGCTGCTGAAGCTGCTGCGAAAATCGCTGGCGTTTCGAAAGTGCTGGTAGCCGACAACGCTGCCTACGCTAACCAACTGCCGGAAAACGTCGCTCCGCTGATCGCTGACCTTGGAAAGAGCTACAGCCACATCCTGGCTAGCGCTACTTCCAACGGCAAAAACATCCTGCCGCGCGTTGCCGCTGCCCTGGACGTTGATCAGATCTCCGAGATCATCTCGGTAGAAAGCGCCGATACCTTCAAGCGTCCGATCTATGCCGGTAACGCCATCGCTACCGTGCAGTCCTCGGCTGCCGTGAAAGTGATCACCGTGCGTTCCACCGGTTTCGATCCGGTTGCTGCTGAAGGCGGTTCCGCTGCTGTTGAAGCAGTGAGCGGCCCGGCTGACGCTGGCAAGTCGTCCTTCGTTGGCGAAGAGCTGGCCAAGTCCGACCGTCCTGAGCTGACCGCTGCCAAAATCGTCGTTTCCGGCGGTCGTGGCATGCAGAACGGTGACAACTTCAAACACCTGTACGCACTGGCCGACAAACTCGGCGCTGCTGTGGGTGCATCGCGCGCCGCTGTCGACGCCGGTTTCGTACCGAACGACATGCAGGTTGGCCAGACCGGCAAGATCGTCGCACCGCAGCTGTACATCGCGGTCGGTATCTCCGGTGCCATCCAGCACCTGGCGGGTATGAAGGACTCCAAAGTCATCGTCGCCATCAACAAAGACGAAGAAGCGCCAATCTTCCAGGTAGCCGATTACGGTCTGGTTGCGGACTTGTTCGAAGCTGTACCTGAGCTGGAAAAGCTGGTTTAAACCAGAAGCTTCAGCCCAAGAAAAACCCGCTCACTGAGCGGGTTTTTTTATGCCTGGTTTCGTGCCTGCAATCGTCAACCTTTAACGCTATCCAGAAACGCCTGGTAATGCCCAGCCGTCTCCTGCGGCCGCTCGATCATAGGTACATGGCCGCAATCCTTCATGATCACCACAGTCGGCTTTTTCAGCAGCGGCTTCATCACCTCGATGCTCGATACATCCAGCACCCGGTCCTTGTCGCCCCACAGCAGCAGGGTAGGCACCTGAATTTTCGGCAGCTCCGGTTCCAGGGGGATATAGCGCTCGCGCAGGTGGCTGAACACCTTGTCGTTCTGCGCGCTTCTGGCGCTGGACTGTTCCGCCATATAGCGCCGCACGTTGGCCGGCACGCTTGGCGGCTGGACAAACACAAAGCTCACCAGCCTGGCGAAGCCCTCGGCGTCACGGGCGACCAGCGGGTTGGGTTCGCCACGTTCGAGTATCTGATAGAACTCACTCTTGTTCGGCGAGGTGACGCCGGCGTTGTCCAATAGCGCGACGGAGCGCACCTGCTCGGGGTGGCGGGCGGCGTACAGCGCGGCAATATGGCCGCCCATGGAGTTGCCGATCACATGCACCTTGCCCAGCCCCAGGGTTTTCACAAATGCCGCTAAGCGTTCGGTCTGGGTGCCGACGTCGTAACTGGCGTCGGGTTGGCTGCTGTCGCCAAAACCGGGAAGGTCGAGGGCGATGACCTGATAGCGCTTGGTGAAGTACTTGGCGAAGCGCACCCAGTTGTCTTTGTTGGCGCCAAAGCCATGAATCATCAGCAGGGTTTCGCCGTCGGCGGGGCCGCCTTGGTAGTAGTGGATGCTCAGGTCGCCGACCATCACCTGTTCACTACTCAGCCCCGCCACCTGGCGTTCGGCAAATTGTGCGGTGGCCATCAGCGCGGCCGGGGAGAAGTACAAGAGAGCAGCAATAGCTGCTACGCAGATCGCAAAGCCAACGACTAGTTTTTTCATGGGCTGTCCTTATCGCCAATAATTATTTCAATTCGTCTAAGCTAGCATGACGCTGTGTGTTGTCGGCATCACCCGCCTTCAATCCCAACCAATGTTCAGTTCGGGAATTCGCTGATGCAGTTACGCCTCCCTGTGTTTGCGCTGTTGCTGCTGCTCGCCGGCTTGCCGGGTCTGGGTAGCGCGGCTGGAAAGTGCGAACGTCTGGTGGCTACTGGCAACCCCGAATACCCTCCTTATCTGTGGCGTGACCCGGCCAACCCCAAGCACCTGATCGGTGCCAATGCCGATTTGCTCAAGCAGCTGGCTAGCGAACTGGGTCTGACGATCGAGATCATCTACACCGGGCCCTGGTCCCGCGCTCAGGAAGAAGTGCGCACCGGTCGGGTCGATATGATTGCCGGTGCCTTCCTGACGTTGCCGCGCCTGGAAAGCATGGACTACATCCATCCCGCCTTTCTGGAAACCGCCAGCGTGGTCTGGGTCAAACGCGGTAAAGGCTTCCCCTATACACACTGGGATGACCTGCGCCTGCACACTGGCGGCACCCTGGTGAACAACAGCTTCGGCCAGGCCTTCGACCACTACGCCAAAGACAACCTCAATCTGGAAACCGTGCCGACGCTCACCCAGGCCTACCAGAAGCTGCTGCTGGAGCGCACCGACTACGTGCTGTACGAACGCTACCCCGGGCTGGCCCTGGCCGAAACCCTGGGCATGACGGCGGATCTCGAAGCCCTTGAGCCGCCGATCTCCAGTGAAGGCTTGTACCTCACCCTGTCGTTCAACTCGGCTTGCAACGAGCCTTGGCTGCGCGGACAACTGGCGAAAAAGATGACAGAATTGGCCGCCTCTGGCGTACCGGAAGCCTTGCTGCAGCGCAATCTCAAGCTGTGGAAAGAGCAGCAACTGCAACCGGCGACTCTCCCGAAACCGTAGGAAACATTCGTGATTCAAACACGCATACTGGCAACCAGTCTGATCCTTGTGGCGCTGGTCGGTTGTACCAAAGATCCCGCGCCGAACGAGCAAATGCGCCTCACCGAGCAGGCCGTGGCGCAAGCCAAGGCGGTTGGTGCCGACGAGCAGATCCCGGAGATGGTTTTGGCCGAGCAGAAGCTGGCCCGGGCGCAAAAGAACATGAATGAACAAGACTATAAACGCGCGCGCATGTTTGCCGAGCAGGCCGAACTGGATGCCCGGCTGGCTGAAAGTCGGGTGCTGACCATCAAGAGCGAGAAGCAGCTGGCCGACCTCAACGCCCGCATCAAGCGCCTCCACAAGCAATTGGGGGCCATGCAGTGAGCAAACCTTCCTACCGTCTGACCCTGGTCTTGCTGGCCGTTGCCCTGCTCGCCGGTTGCGCCACTGAACCGGATGCCGAGCAGAGCCTTGAAGCGGCGCGCGACAGCTTCCAGAAAGTCAAAGAAGACACCGATGCGTTGCGCTACGCCCCCCGTGATGTGATTCGCGCCGGTGACTCGCTGTCCCGCGCCGATCGCCTCTCCACCTACTGGGGCAGCGACGCCGATGTGAAGCACTACGCCTACCTGAGCCAGCGCTACAGCGCGATTGCCGCCGAGCACAGCAAACTCAGCATCAATCAGGAACGTCAGGCCAAGCTGCAGCTGGAAATCGAGCGCCTGCAGCTGAACCTGCGCGAAGCCAAGCTGGTGAGCGTGCAGCAGCAGGGCAAGTGGCTGGAAGAGCAGATCAACCTGGCCGCCACCGAGACCAATCGCGGTCTGGTGCTGACCCTGGGCGACGTGTTGTTCGACCCCGCCGACAGCGAGCTGAAACCCGCCGCCAACCGCACCTTGCTCAAGCTGGTGCAGTTCCTCCAGCTCAACCCGCGGCGTGTAGTGCGAGTTGAGGGGTATACCGACAACCGCGGCAGCGCTGAGGAAAACCTCACCCTGTCGAAAGCCCGCGCCCAGGCGGTGGCAGACACCTTGATCGACCTCGGTATTGAAGAAAACCGTATTCAGGTGACCGGCTATGGTGCCGACTTCCCGGTAACCGAAAACGCCTCGTCCCGCGGCCGGGCGCAGAACCGTCGGGTGGAAATTGTCTTCTCCGATGACCAGGGCAAGTTGGGGGCCGATCGGTAAGCGCCACCGGCCATAAAGAAACCCCGGTTGCCTGCCAGCACCGGGGTTTTTTTTCGCGTAGAAGCGGCTTTAGCCGCGATGCTTTTCAAGAGCAAAAGCATCGCGGCTAAAGCCCACAAAGACCGGTGTGTTGCTCTAATTTGTTCTGTATGGAAAACAAAAACAGCAACTGTGCCGGTTCAGTTCTAGACTGTTTCGCTACTGTATCGGTGTTCGCGCTCAGGTAACCAGGAAGCTGCCATGACCAGTCTGTTGCTCTATCAACGCATCGCCCAACAATTGGCCGAAGACATTCGCCGCGGCGTATACCAGCCCGGTGAGCGTGTGCCGTCGGTGCGCAAGATGAGCTCTCAGCTGAATGTCAGCCACGCCACGGTGTTGCAGGCCTACGCCAATCTGGAAGATCAGGGCCTGATCCGTGCCCGTCCGCAATCCGGTTTCTATGTGCACCAAACCCCGGCGCTGACCGCCGCTACTCCGGATATCGCCAGGGTAGAACGCCCGGGCCTGGTCACCCGCAGCACCATCATCCATCAAGTACTCACCGAAGCCCGCCGCGAAGGGGTGTTTCCCTTCGGTGCCGCCGTGCCCCATGTCGATTACCTGCCGGTGCGCGCCCTGCATCAGCAATTGGCCAAGGTCACCCGCTTCCAGAGCCCGCGCGCGTTCAGCTATATGTTCAGCCCCGGTTTCGAACCGCTGCGCCGCCAGGTGGCGATCCGCATGCGCGATGCCGGTGTGGTGGTCGACCCTGCTGAAGTGGTGATCACCCATGGCTGCGTCGACGCTCTGCAGATGTCGTTGCGGGTGCTGACCAAACCGGGTGACCTGATTGCCACCGAATCGCCAACCTATTACGGCCTGCTGCAACTGGCCGATCTGCTCGGTCTGAAAGTGATCGAAATCCCCAGCGACCCCGGCACCGGCATCAGCCTCGAAGCCCTGCAACTGGCCGCCAACCAATGGCCGATCAAGGCCCTGGTTCTTACCGCGCGCTTGAGCAACCCGCTGGGCGGCACCATTCCCGAAGAGCGGCAAAAGCAGCTGCTGCGCCAGGCGCGGGAGTTCGATTTCCATATCGTCGAAGACGATATCTACGGTGAACTGCTGTTCGAACAGGGCCCGACCAAGGCGCTGAAATCCCACGACAGGGAAGGGCGCGTACTGTACTGCTCGAGCTTCTCGAAAACCCTGTCGCCGGGGGTGCGTGTGGGCTGGATCATCGCCAGCAAATACCAGGACGATATCCAGCGCCTGCAAACCTTTACCACCCACTCAGCCTGCAGCGTCACGCAAATGGGCGTGGCGGCCTATCTGGAGAACGGCGGCTATGACCGCCACCTGCGCTATATCCGCCACGAGTACCGCAAGAACCTCAGCGCGTTCCAGCTGGCTGTGCAGCAGTACTTCCCCGAAGGCACGCAAATCACCCGGCCCAAGGGCGGCTTTATTCTGTGGGTCAGCCTGCCGCGCCGGGTGAATACCAAAGACCTGCATGTGCGGGCGTTGCAGCAGGGCATCAGCATCGCGCCGGGGCTGATCTTCAGTAATACCGAGCAGTTCAACCACTGCGTGCGGCTGAACTGCGGGATACCGTGGAACCGCGAGTCGGAGCGGGCGATCATGACGCTTGGGATGCTCGCCAATCAGCTCTGCCAAGAGACGCCAAACCTGCTGTAACCGCGTTCGACTCAAAATTCTGGATCCCAGCCTGCGCTGGGATGACGGAGGTTTTGGCCGCATCCACCGTCGCCCCAGCGCAGGCTGGGGCCCAGAATCTCGGCACCGTTCACCGCTTCAAAATTTTCTCACCCCCCCCTTAACCCGAACCCCATACCCCCTCCGTCTACCTGAGCGAATGGCCCCCCAGGAGACGCCCCCATGGCTCACTATGTCGCTCTATCCCGCTTGCCCCTGTTCTACGGTTTCGCCGCTGGTCTGGCCCTGGCGCTCAGCGCCTGCTCGGTCAAGGAGTCGGACGCCGTTGCCGCGAAAACCCCGGCTGCCCCTGAGCCGCTCACCTATTCCCGCGACATGCTGGCCGAGCAGGCTGCGCCCGCCGAGTTGAAAAAAAGCGTTGCCGTTATGGGCGCCGTAATGCCCGCCCCGCGTATGGCCGTCGCCCCCATGGCCGACATCCAGGCACCGGGCTACCAAGACGTATACCGTGAGCAGTACCAGAAGCTCGCCGACAACCCGATCCACGCCGTGGCTCAAGACCCGGTGTCCACCTTCAGCATCGACGTCGATACCGGCAGCTACGCCAATGTGCGGCGTTTCCTCAATCGCGGCCAGTTGCCGCCAGAGGAGGCGGTGCGCCTGGAAGAGCTGGTGAACTACTTCCCCTATAGCTACCCGTCGGCAACAGGGGACACGCCGTTTGGCGTCAGTACCGAACTGGCGGTTACCCCGTGGAATGCCAATAGCCGCTTGCTCAAGGTGGCGATCAAAGCCGACCAACTGCAGCGCCAGGCCATGCCGCCGGCCAACCTAGTGTTCCTGGTGGATGTGTCGGGCTCCATGGATCGCCCCGATGGTTTGCCGCTGGTGCAGAGCACCCTGAAGCTGCTGGTGGAGCAACTGCGCGCCGAGGACAAGGTGTCGCTGGTGGTGTACGCCGGTGAGTCACGGGTAGTGCTGGCACCCACTGCGGGCAGTGACAAAGCCAAGATCCGCGCCGCCATCGAACAGCTGCAAGCCGGTGGTTCCACGGCAGGCGAGTCGGGCATTCAGCTGGCCTATCAACAGGCCCAGCAAGGCTATGTGGCCAATGGCATCAACCGCATCCTGCTGGCCACCGATGGCGACTTCAATGTCGGCATCAGTGATTTCGACAGCCTGAAAAAACTCGCCGAAGACAAACGCCAGACCGGCGTCTCGCTGACCACCCTGGGCTTTGGCACCGACAACTATAACGAGCAGTTGATGGAGCAACTGGCCGATGCCGGCAATGGCAATTACGCCTATATCGACAACCTGCGCGAGGCGCGCAAGGTACTGGTGCAGCAGCTCAGCTCGACCCTGGTGACGGTGGCCAAGGATGTGAAAATCCAGCTGGAGTTCAACCCGGCCCAGGTCAGCGAATACCGCCTGCTGGGCTATGAAAACCGGGCCCTGAAGCGCGAAGACTTCAGCAACGATAAGGTTGATGCCGGTGAAATCGGCGCGGGACATACCGTCACGGCGCTGTACGAAATCGTGCCGACGGGCAACAAAGGCTGGCTGGAGCCGCTGCGTTATCAAGACGCGCAAAGTAAACCCACCGCCGCCAGTGAAATGGCCTTGCTGCGTATTCGCTACAAAGCGCCGCAGCAGGAACACAGCCGTCTGCTGGAAGTGCCGATTGCGACCGACGCCAAGGTGCCAGCAATCAGCGAGGCCAGCGTCGATCTGCGCTTTGCCGCAGCGGTAGCGGCATTCGCCCAGCAGCTTAAAGGGGGGCAGTACACCCAGGGCTTCGACCTGGCCGCCAGCGCCGAACTGGCCCGTGGGGCCAAGGGTGAAGACCGCTTCGGCCTGCGGGCCGAGTTTGTACAACTGGTGGAACTGGCGCAGAGCCTGCACACTGCGGCCCATCCATCTTCTGCTTCCACCTCCATGGCCAAGGTCGACTAGCGTGACAGCTGCTCCAATACCATCCGCCCCAGGCGACGCCGAACTGCTGCGTCGCTATCGGCAGGGCGACAGTCAGGCGTTCGCCGTGCTTTACGAACGCCATCGCCTGGGCCTGTTCCGTTTTCTCTGCGGTTTGTGCAACGACGCTGCGTTGGCCGAAGAAATATTCCAGGAAACCTGGATGAGCCTGATCCGCAGCGAATCGCAGCAACGCGAGGCGGTGCAGTTCACCACTTGGTTGTACCAGATCGCCCGCAACCGCTTGATCGATCATTGGCGCAAGCACGGCAAGCGTCAAAGCCTGCAGGACGAATATGACGAGCAGCAGCACGGCGAGGTCGACCGCCAGCCCAACCCGGAGCAGCAGCTCAGCCTGACCCGTGATCAGCAGCGTCTGCAGGCGGCACTGGCTGATCTGCCGGCTGAGCAGCGTGAAGTGTTTCTACTGCGCGCCCATGGCGATCTGGAGTTGAACGAGATCGCCGCCCTCACGCAAACCCCGGCGGAAACGGTGAAAAGCCGCCTGCGGTACGCATTGAGCAAGTTACGACGGTTGCTGACGGACCCGGCCACCGCCGACGAGGTATCCCTATGACACACCATCCCCGCGACAGCGACGAGCTGGAACACACGCTGCTCGAACACTACCGTCGTCACACGCAACAGGCGCCGTCAGCCGAGCTGGATGCGCGCATTCTGGCGGCCGCCCAGGCACATGCCCAGGCACATGTCCAGGCTCAGCAGCGCCCGCTACGGCAACCGCTGCTGAGCCGCCTGCAGGGCTGGCTGTTCGGTGGTAGCCAGCGCGCCCGTTGGTCCATGGCCTTTGCCAGCATTGCCACCTTGGGTATCGGTGTCGGTTTGGCCATGCGCACCCTGGAGCAAGCGCCAGCGCAGCAGTACGACGGCGCGCCGCTGTCGTTTTCTGCGCCGGCTCCCGCTCCCGCCATGGCATTGGCGCCGAAAGCCGAAGTGCTGGACCCCGACGCTTCGCAAAAACAGGTGGAAAAGAAGGTATTCGCCGAGGAGAGCGCACGGGCGCGGCCGGAAATGCGTAAACAAGCCGCGCCGGTGATTATCAGTGGGCAACTGAACGAGCAACTGGATAAGGCCGAAGCCGCGGCAGAGCCTGGCGCTGCGCCATTTGCCGATGCCGCCGTGCCGGCCGCGCCGTCCGCCCTGGCGAGCAAAGCCAAGGCCGCCAGCGTTACCGAACAGGCGCAACTGCAACGCAGCCTCAAGCAGATTCTGCAGCTGCAGCGCAGCGGTCAGGCCGAGCTGGCCAAGGAGCAATTGCACACCTTGCAACAACTTCACCCGCAACTGGATTTACCCGCGCAGTTGCAACGTTTGCGGCAGGAACAGGGTCTGCAGTAGAAGGGCAGCGCTGTCTGCTGCCTGGAATGCACGCTTGCCAGGGATGGCTGAGCGCGCCAGCATGTTGGCCTCAGCCGAGTTTGACGACTGCCCGATGATGTCCATTCGATCCATTGCTTTGTTGTTCGCCCTGTTGGCACTGGGTGCCTGCGACAAAGACCCGACCCCAGCGAAAACACCGCCAGCGCCCCAGGCGCCGACGGTGACTCAACCCCCTGCGCCCGCCGCGGAAAACCCCTCCGGCAGCAACCCCGCAGCGCAAACCAGTACCAAGCCCGCCGCCGAGAAAACCGTAAAGCCGTTCGAGCCGTTGGTGAAGCGTGAGCTCATGCCATTACCGGTAGACAAACCCGCCAGCCAGCCCGCTGAAGCGCCTGAGCAAGCCCCTGCGCCAGAAGTCCGCGCGCCGCAACCGCCGGACAAGATCCAGCGCCTGCAAGTGGCCAAGCCACAGACCCCAGCGCAGAAAAAAGCCAGTGACGCAGTCAAGCAGGCCAAAGTGGCGAAACCCAAGTTGGACCTGCACCTGCCCAAAGACGCGGTGAAAAAGTTTGAGCCGGAAGTGGCCGTCTTTGGTGCCAGCGAACCGAGCCCCGGCACCAGCGAGCCGCCACCGGCCCTGCTGCCGCAGCTGTTTGGCGACAAACCCGGCGAGCAGAGCTCATTCGAGCTGGGTGGGCGGGTAATCACCAACGAACGCAGCCGCGATCAGGATAAAGACGCCAGCTACTTCGATACCGTGGATGGCGCAGAGCTGCAGTTCAAGTTTCGCCATTAGCGTTTCCAGGGATCGCGGCTGAAGCCGCTCCTACAGATTGTGCAGACCGTAGAAGCGGCTTCAGCCGCGATCCCCGGAAAAGAAAACCTCCGCTTAAAACCGATGCCGCCCGTTCTGAATCGCCTCATACACCGCCCAATCCAACACCTCGAACCGACTGCTACCCGGTAACCGCACATACAGCGGGTCGCTCACCAGCAGCGGGTTGTAGGCGGTGGTCTTCAAGTCGTTCTTTTTGTATTTGAAGGTGCCGGTGGTTTCCACTTCCCGCAGCAGGCGCAAAAACAACGGCGCGGCGTAGGCGGGCAGTTCGCGGTCCAGGTGGGCGGCCAGCTCGATCTCGGCCAGCTGCAGCTCCGCTGCCAGGCGCAGCGCCGCCATGCCGCAACGGCCATTGGTGCCGGGAATCTCCACCCCGTACACCACTGCATCTTCGATACCGGTGAAGGCACCCAGGGCGTTTTCCACTTCGGTGGTGGAGACGTTTTCCCCTTTCCAGCGGAAGGTATCGCCCAGGCGGTCGACGAACTGGGTGTGCTTGAAACCGATATCGCGCATCAGGTCGCCGGTGTTGAACCAGGCATCGCCCTTTTTGAACACATCACGGAGGATCACCGCTTCACTTTTCGCCGGGTCGGTGTAGCCGTCGAACGGCCATTTGGCGCTGATTTCAGTGATCAGCAAGCCCGCCTCACCCTTGTCGGCCTTTTGCAGAAAATTTTTCTTGGTGCGCAGTGGCCGGTCGTTTTCCAGGTCGTAGCGCACGATGGCGTAGGTGGCCGGCGAGTAGCCGACGGTATTGTCGAAATTGAACACATTGGTAAAGCCGATATTGCCCTCGCTGGAGGCATAGAACTCGGTGATCCGCTGAATGCCGAAGCGCTGTTTGAACTCGCCCCAGATCGATGGCCGCAGGCCGTTGCCGATCATGCAGGTCAGGCTGTTGTTCAGCTCTTGCGGGCAGGGCGGCTGGTTGAGCAGGTAGCGGCACAGCTCGCCGATATAGCCAAAGCAGGTGGCCTGGTAATGCTGCACATCCTTCCAGAAGGCGCTGGCGGAAAAACGCCGACGCAGGGCAATCGCCGCACCGCCGGCGAGCACCGCGCTCCAGCACACGGTCACGGCATTGTTGTGGTAGCAGGGCAGGGTCAGGTAGAGCACGTCCTGATCATTCAAACCCAGGCCTGAGTGGCCGAAGCCGCCATAGGCCTTGATCCATTTGCCATGGCTCATGATCGAGGCTTTGGGCAGGCCGGTGGTGCCGGAGGTGTAGATCAGAAAGCAGGGGTCTTTGAGGCGCACCTTGGCGCTGTCGGGCAGGTTGTCATGGGCCTCGCCCCAGGCCAGGTCCATAAGGTTTTCCCAGCCTGCGGGGGCGGCGCTGGGTACGTTCAGGCTGTCGCCATCGCCGAGCCAGTAGCACTGGCGGTCGCTGCCCTGAACCTGCCCGCGAACCGCCTCGAACGGCTCGCGCAATTCTTCACCGATCACGAAGTGGCTGGGCTTCACCAGGTTCAGGCTGTGGACCAGCACCTGGCCGCGCTGGGTAGTGTTGACCAGCGCACCCACCGCGCCCAGCTTGGCCAGGGCGGCAAGCAGCAGCAGCACCTCGATGCGGTTTTCCAGCATCACCGCCACCACGCTGCCATGCACCACCCCTTGTTGCTGCAGGGCGCGGGCCAGGCGGTTGGCCCAGGCGTTGAACTGCGCGTAGCTGAGCTGGCGGTTCTCCTCCAGCACGGCGGGGCGCTCGGGGTAGAGGTCGGCGGCACGCTCCAGGGCCCAGGCCAGCGACAGGTTCTTCTCGCGGTTACGAATGCCGGCGTAGTACAGCCCCCGCAGCATGCGCGGCACGCGGCCAAAGGTGGCGGGCAGGTGGGCGAGAAAGCGGGCAGGGGTGATCAGATCGGCTTGGCTCATGTTCGCGTCGTTATGCTTTTATCGGGAACGAGCCCTCACTCTAGTTCGCCGGTCGCGTGCGGACTATGACCCTGCTGCGGCCAGCGGCGGGCAGATGGGCAAATATATGCCGCAGCAGGCGGCAAAAACCCGCAGCCGGGCTATATATCAGTGCAGGTTGCCGGAACCGATGCGCAGCCAGAGCGGCCATTCAAGGAGCAGGTATGGGTAGGTTGTTGCGGCGGATGCTGGGCGGGGGTCTGGCCTTGGCAATAGCGTTTTCGGCGCTGGCCGAACCGAGTGTCGAGGACAATCCGCAAACCCTGAGTCTGAGTGACTCGCCCGCGGAACTGCAGATTGCCAACCGCAGCATCATGGTCTTTCGCGCCATCTTGATGGGCGAGGCACCGGCCGTACGGGTCGAGCGGGCCGAGGCGGCAATCGGCGAAATCCTTGGCGGTGGCGGCGAGTTGCAAGTCAGCATTCAGCCGATCCAGAAGAGCTTTATCGTGCTGCTCAACGGTCGGCGCAGCTTTATCGTCACGCCCAAGGACGTCGACCCACTGGAGCAGCAAAGCACCGAGCAGACCGCCAAGCTCGCCGCCGAGCGTCTGCGTCAGGTGGTGGCCGAAACCCACGAAGGGCGCACCCTGAGCGCCATGCTCAGTGCGATTGGCTACAGCGTGGCGGCAACCCTGTTGTTTGTGCTCTTGCTGTGGTTCGTCCACTGGCTGCGGCGCAAGCTCTACCAGGCATTGCCGATGCTGATGCAGCATAAGGCCCGCGATCTGAAAGTCGGCGGCGCGCAGATTCTCGACCTGCGCTTTCTCTATACCTTGGCCAATCGTCTGCTCGACGTGCTGCGCTGGGCTTTGGGGCTGCTGCTGTCCTACGAGTGGCTGAGTTTTGTGCTATCGCGCTTTCCCTATACCCGGCCCTGGGGCGAACGTCTCAATAGCTACCTGCTGGATGTGCTCGCCTATGTGCTGCAAGGCATCGTCCATGCGGTGCCGGGCCTGCTGATCGCCGTGCTGATCTTCTTTATCGCCCGTGGCATCAGCGGCTTTTCCCAGCGCCTGCTCAAACGTCTGGCCCATAACAGCCACAGCGTCGACTGGCTGAACGACGAAACCCTGCAACCGACCACACGCCTGACCTCCCTGGGCATCTGGCTGTTTGCCCTGGCCATGGCCTATCCGTACTTGCCGGGCGCGGGCACCGAGGCGTTCAAGGGGCTGTCGGTATTGATCGGTCTGATGGTCTCGCTGGGGGCGTCGAGCCTGGTCGGGCAGGCGGCGTCCGGGCTGATCCTCACCTACACCCGTACCCTGCGTAACGGCGAATACGTGCGCATTGGCGAGCATGAGGGCACGGTCACCGAAATGGGCATGTTCACCACCCGCATCCGCACCGGCCTGGGCGAAGTACTGACACTGCCCAATTCGATGATCACCGGTGCCGTGACCAAGAACTACTCCCGCGCCGTGCAGGGCACCGGCTATATCGTCGATACCGTGGTGACCATCGGCTACGACACGCCGTGGCGCCAGGTCGAGGCCATGCTGATCGAAGCCGCGCGGCGCACCGACGGTATCGTCGATCAGCCGGAGCCGTTGGTGTTCCAGACCTCGCTATCGGATTTCTACCCGGAATACCGCCTGGTGGCCCAGGCGATTTTCACCCTGCCACGGCCACGGGCGCTGCTGATGTCGGCGCTGCATGCGCATATTCAGGATGTGTTCAACGAATACGGGGTGCAGATCATGTCGCCGCATTACCTCGGCGATCCACAGGAAACCAAGGTTGTAGCCGAGGAAAACTGGTACGCGGCTCCAGCCAAACGCCCGGCGGAACCGGGCGAGGGGCAGGAAGGCTAGGGTTTAGTCGACAAACAGATCCTGGATCAGGGTGCCGCCGGCCGGGTCGAACCGGTAATGCTCGAACTCGTTCTGGCCCTGCTCGCGGAGAATCTCTTCGTCGATCAGCAGGCGGCCGGTAATGGCGCGGCCGCTGCTGCTGAGAATCGCATGGGCGGCATCGGCCATGATCGCCGGCACCCGGGCGCGCTTGAACGCCTCGCGGCTACCCAGCTCGAACTCGATGGCGGCGGTGGCGATCATGGTTTTCGGCCACAGCGAATTGACGCTGATGCCGTACTTGGAAAACTCCTCGCTCATGCCCACCGTCAGCATGCTCATACCGTATTTGGTCACGGTGTAAGGGCCGTGCTGGGCGAACCATTTGCTGTCCATATTCAACGGCGGCGACAGGTTGAGGATATGGCCCTTGCTTTGTTTCAGGTAGGGCAGCGCCGCCTGGCTGCAAACCATCACCGCCCGGGTGTTGATCTGAAACATCAGGTCGAAGCGCTTGGGTTGCAGATGCTCGACGCCCACCAGCTTGATCGCGCCGGCGTTGTTGATCAGCGCATCAATGCCGCCGAAGTGTTCGGCCGCTTTGGCCATGGCTACTTTTACCGCTTCCTCGTCGCGCACATCCAGTTGCAGGGCCAGGGCTTTGCCGCCGGCGGCCTCCACTTCGGCGGCGACCGAGTGGATGGTGCCTTCGAGCTTGGCATGGGCCTCGGCGCTTTTCGCCGCGATAACGATATTGGCGCCATCGGCAGCGGCCTTCAGCGCAATTTCACGGCCAATGCCGCGGCTGGCACCGGAGATAAACAGGGTTTTGCCGGACAGGGACATAAGGTGAATCTCCAAGGGTTTTTATTGTTGTGATACTTCCGGGATGTCACAGATATTCGTACAACCACCCGGTCATCCCAGCCTGCGCTGGGATGACGGTGTCAGTCGGTTTGTGCTTCGATTTCCACCAACACCTGCCGACCCTTCACCTGATCGCCCTTGTTGGCCTGCACCCGCCGCACCACGCCGTCGCTGGCTGCTTTAAGCGGGTGTTCCATTTTCATCGCTTCCAGCACCACCAGCAGCTGGCCTTTGCTGACGCGGTCGCCTTCTGCCACCAGTACGTCAACAATCGCCCCATCCATCGGCGCTTTGATCACCCCCGAGGCGGCGGCACCGGCAGCGCTGACCGGTTCATGGGTGACGTCCAGTAGCTCCAGATTGCCGTTATGGCCATACAGCCACAGCTGCTGGCCGGCGTGGTGGTAAGCCAGGCGCTGACGCACGCCGTCGATATTCACAGTGGCCCAACGGCCGTCGTGGTTGAGCAGTTGCAGGTCGAGTTGCTGCTCGCCCACGCTGGCCAGCAAGCGCGGTTGCGGGCCGGATTGCTGCACGCTGAGCTCCACCGGGTATTTGTTTTCAGCGTGTTTGAGCACAAACCGCCACGGCGCATTGCCAGCGTTACGCCAACCAGCCAATTCCGGCTGATGGGCGCGGGCTTCGGCACCGCTCTGGTAGAGCAGGGCGGCAGCGCTGGCCAGCTCCAAGGCGCTGGGCGCTTGCGGGCTGAGGCTTGGGTCGGCGTGGAAGTGTTCGCCGATAAAGGCCGTGGTGGCATTGCCGGCGGCGAATTCGTCGTGGGCCAGCAGGTTGGCGAGGAAACGCTGGTTGCCGTTCACCCCCAGCAGCACGCAGTCTTCCACCGCGCGCACCAGCTTGCGCCGGGCTTCGTCGCGGGTGGCACCGTAGGCGATGACTTTGGCCAGCATGGGGTCGTAAAACGGGGTGATGCGCTGGCCTTCCAGCAGACCATGGTCGATGCGGATGCCTTCGAGCAACGCCGGCTCCCAGCGCAGCACCGCGCCGGTTTGCGGCAGAAAGTTGTTGGCCGCATCTTCGGCATACAAACGCACTTCCATGGCGTGGCCGGTAAGGCGGATTTCCTCCTGACGTAGCGGCAGCGGTTGCCCGGCCGCTACCTGGAGTTGCCAGGCCACCAGGTCCTGGCCGGTGATCAGCTCGGTCACCGGGTGCTCCACTTGCAGGCGCGTATTCATTTCCAGAAAGAAGAATTCGCCGCTCTGGTCAAGGAGAAATTCCACGGTGCCGGCACCTACATAGTTCACCGAGGCCGCGGCTTTCACGGCGGCTTGGCCCATGGCCTTGCGCAGTTCGGGGGTCATTACCGGGCAGGGTGCTTCTTCCACCACTTTCTGGTGGCGACGCTGCACCGAGCAGTCGCGCTCGCCGAGGTAAACGATATTGCCGTGCTGGTCGCCGAATACCTGGATTTCTACATGCCGCGGTTGCAGCACGGCGCGCTCAAGAATCAGCTCGCCGCAGCCAAAGGCGTTTTGCGCTTCCGAGCGCGCGGTGCGGATCTGCGCCAGCAGCTCGCTGGCTTCAGTCACCAGGCGCATACCGCGGCCGCCGCCGCCGGCGCTGGCCTTGATCATCAGCGGATAGCCAATGCGTTCGGCTTCGCGGCTCAGTAGGTTGTCGTCCTGCTCGGCACCTTCGTAGCCGGGAATGCACGGCACGCCGGCGTCGAGCATGGCGATTTTGGACAGGCGCTTGCTGCCCATCAGGTGAATGGCTTCTACGGTGGGGCCGATAAAGACGATACCGGCGGCCTCACAGGCCTGGGCAAAGGCGGCGTTTTCCGAGAGAAAGCCGTAGCCCGGATGCACCGCGTCGGCACCGGTTTTCTGCGCGGCAGCGATGATGGCGTCAATCGACAGGTACGACTGGTTGACCTGCGCCGGGCCAATGCACACGGCCTGGTCGGCCAGTTGCACATGGCGGGCGTCGGCATCGGCTTCGCTATATACGGCGACGGTGCGGTAACCCAGGGCATGGGCGGTGCGCATCACCCGGCAGGCGATTTCGCCACGGTTGGCGATCAGAATCTTGTGGAAGGCTGGCATGGGTTAATTGGCTCCTGCCCAACTCGGTTTGCGTTTTTGCATAAAGGCCATGGTGCCTTCCACGCCTTCTGCACCCACCACGGCGGCGGCGAACAGCCCGGCAGCCTGGTCGAGCAGGGTGTTCAGTGGTTCGTTTTCGGTGGCCAGCAGCAGCGCCTTGGTGGCGGCATTGGCGCCTGGAGCGCACTGGCGCACCTGTTCCAGCACCTGATGCAAGCGCTGTTCTACGGCGCTTTCATCCGCTTCGGAAAAATGCACCAGGCCCAGGCGCAGCGCTTCTGCACCATCGAAACGTGCGGCGGTGAGGGCCAGACGGCGGGTGTGGGTCAGACCGATGCGCTTGACCACAAAGGGCGCGATCTGTGCCGGGATCACCCCCAGGCTGGTTTCCGGTAAACCGAATTTGGCGTTCTGCTGGGCAATGGCGATATCCGACACACAGGCCAGGCCAAAACCCCCGCCGAGCACCGCGCCTTCCAGCACCGCGATCAGCACTTGTGGGGCGTTCTGCGCTTCCTCCAGCAGGGTGCCGAAGGCGCGGTTGAGTTGGCGGTAGGCGTTCTCGCCGTCGGTTTGCGACCGGGCGCGGGCACCGGCCATGTCCTTGATATCGCCACCGGCACAGAAGTGTCCGCCGGCACCGCGCAGCACCAGGGCGCGGATGCTGGCATCGGCGGCGCTGGCGCGCAGTACGGCGCGCAGTTCCTCGACCATGGTCAGGCTCATGGCGTTGCGCACGTCGGGGCGGTTGAGGGTGATGTAGAGCACGCCCTCGGCGTGTTCCAACAGCAGGGTGGTGACGGTGGGTAAGGTCATGGCTCAGCCCTTCTTCTTGCCCGGCAGGGTGCCCATCAGCTTGGCGATGATGCCCAGCATGATTTCGTCGGCACCGCCGCCAATCGACACCAGGCGCACGTCGCGGTAAGCACGGGCTACCGGGTTGTCCCACATATAGCCCATGCCGCCCCAGTACTGCAGGCAGCTGTCGGTGACTTCGCGGCCCAGGCGTCCGGCCTTGAGCTTGGCCATGGAGGCCAGCTTGGTCACGTCGCGGCCTTTGATGTATTGCTCGGTGGCCTGGTAGACGAGGGCGCGCAGGCATTCGATTTCGGTGGCCAGTTCACCCATGCGGAAGTGAATGACCTGGTTGTCGATCAGCGGCTGGCCAAAGGTTTTACGTTCCTTGCAGTACTCGATGGTGGCGTCCACGCAGTACTCCAGGCCCTTGATCATATTGGCCGCGCCAAACAGGCGTTCTTCCTGGAACTGCAGCATCTGCATCATGAAGCCGGCACCTTCGTGGCCGATGCGGTTGCGCTGCGGCACGCGCACGTCGTCGAAGAACACCTGGGCGGTTTCCGAACTGCGCATGCCGAGTTTGTCCAGGTGCGGCGAGACGCTGATGCCCTTGGTGGTCATCGGCACCACGATCAACGATTTATTGACGTGGGGTTTGTCGTCCGACGTGTTGGCCAGCAGGCACATAAAGTCGGCGGACGGCGAGTTGGTGATCCACATCTTGCTGCCATTGATTACGTAGTCGTCGCCGTCTTTGCGCGCGGTGGTTTTCAGCCCGGCAACGTCGGAGCCGGCACCCACTTCCGATACGCCGATGCAGCCGACCGCTTCACCAGTGATGGCGGGCCGGAGGAATTCATCGCGTAGTTCATCGGAGCCAAAGCGCGCCAGCGCCGGAGTACACATGTCGGTTTGCACGCCGATGGACATCGGAATGCCGCCGCAACGGATGGTGCCGAACTCTTCGGCAGCGACGATGGAGTAGCTGTAATCCAGGCCCATACCGCCGAATTTTTCCGGCTTGGAAATGCCCAGCAGGCCGAGCTCGCCGGCCTTTTTGAAAATATCGTGGATCGGGAAGCGCCCGGCCTTTTCCCACTCATCGACGTGCGGGTTGATTTCCTTGTCGACAAAGTTGCGTACCGTGCGGCGCAGTTCTTCGTGTTCCTGGGTGATGATCATTTTTGTTGTTCTCCAGTCGTAGCAATCAGAATCGGGCGACGCCAAAGGTATTGGCCTTGAGCGGCCGCACCTCGGCTTCGGCGCAGATATCCAGCAGAAAGCCCAGCAGCTTGCGCGTGTCACGCGGGTCGATCAGGCCGTCGTCCCACAGGCTGGCGGTGCCATAGAGCGCGGTGGACTGGCTGTCGAGTTTCTGCGCGGTAACGGTTTCCAGCATATCGAGCATCTTCGGGTCGGCTTCCTTGCCTTCCTTGGCGTGTTTGTCTTCGGTGACGATGCGCAGCACCTTGCCGGCCTGGGCACCGCCCATGACTGCGGTGCGGCTGTTGGGCCAGGCGAAGATAAAGCGCGGGTCCAGACCACGGCCGCACATCGCGTAGTTGCCGGCACCGTAAGAGCCGCCGACCACTATGGTGAGCTTCGCCACCCGGGCATTGGCCACCGCCTGAATCAGCTTGGAACCGTGCTTGATCACGCCTTGCTGTTCCGACTCGGTGCCGACCATAAAACCGGTGGTGTTGTGGAAGAACAGAATCGGCGTATTGCTCTGGTCGCACAGCTGAATAAATTGCGCGGCCTTGGCGGCTCCTTTTGGGGTGATCGGGCCGTTGTTGCCGATAAAGCCGCAGGCCAGGCCCTCGATCTGCAGATGACCGCAGATGGTCTGGTTATCGAACTCGGGTTTGAAATCCAGGTACTCCGAGCCATCGGCAATGCGGGCGATGATCTCGCGTACGTCGTAGGGTTTTTTCGCATCGCTGGGAATCAGCCCCAGCAGCTCTTCGGCCGGGTACAGCGGTTCGCGCACGGCTTTGCGTGGGCGATGTGGCAGCTGTGCATTCCACGGCAACATGCCGACGATTTCGCGGGCAATGCGCACGCCATCGGCGTCGTTCTCCGCCAGGTACTCGGCGGTACCGGCGGTTTGCGCATGCATCTCGGCACCGCCCAGTTCTTCGTCGGTGGCCACTTCACCGGTGGCGGCTTTGAGCAGGGGCGGGCCGGCGAGGAACATCTTGGCTTTGCCGCGCACCACCACGGTGTAGTCGGACAGCCCCGGCTGATAGGCCCCGCCAGCGGTGCTGGAGCCATGCACCACGGTGATCTGCGGCAGCCCCATGGCCGACATGCGCGCCTGGTTGGCAAAGCCGCGGGCACCTTCGACAAAGATATCCGCCGCGTAATTGAGGTTGGCACCGCCGCTTTCGGCCAGGGTGACCACCGGCAGTTTGTTCTCGAAGGCAATCTGCTGCAGGCGCAGGGTCTTTTTCAGGCCGCTGGGGGAAATGGTGCCGCCCTTGATCGCGCTGTTGCTGGCATTCACCAGGCAACGCACGCCGGCGATATAGCCGATGCCGGAGATGATCCCGCCGCCGGCCTGGGTGCCGTCCTTGTCGTCGTGCAGCTTGTAGCCGGCCAGCGAGGCCAGTTCGAGGAACGGCGCGCCGGGGTCGAGCAGCAGGTTCAGGCGTTCGCGGGGCAGCAGTTGGCCGCGCTTGTCGAACTTGGCTTTGGCTTCGGCTGCCTTGTCCAACACCTTCTGTTCCACCTCGCGAAATCCGGCGATGGTGGCCAGCATGGCCTCGCGGTTGCGGGCGTAGTCGGCGCTGTGGGCGTCCAGCTCGGATTGAATGACGGGCATGGCTTACTCCTTGTCTGCCGGTTTCAATACGTCAGGCACATAGGCGCGATGAAAGCCGTTGTACGACTCGCTGTTCTTGGCCTTTCCCAGGGTCCAGGCGCGGCTGCCCTGGCTGGCGGCACCGTCGATACGGATGGTGTTGCCGCTGATGAAATTGGCCCCGGGGGTAAGCAGAAACACGATGGCCGAGGCCACTTCCGATTCGGTGCCGATGCGTTGCAGCGGCACATGGTCCTTGAGGGAGCGGATCATGTTTTTCATCGAGTCGGGGTAGGTGTCCATGCCGCTGGAAGCGATCCAGCCCGGTGCCACGGCGTTCACCCGCACGCCGGCATGACCCCATTCCACGGCGGCGGTCTTGGTGAAGTTTTCCATGCCGGCGCGGGCGGTGCCGGAGTGGCCCATGCCGGGCATGCCACCCCACATGTCGGCGAGCATATTGACGATGCTGCCGCCCTGTTTGCTCATGCACTGGGTAAACACCTCACGGGCCACCAGAAAGCCGCCCACCAGGTTGGTACGCACCACGGTTTCAAAGCCTTTCTGGTTGATCGATACCAACGGTGCCGGGTATTGGCCACCGGCATTGTTGACCAGATGATGGATGCGCCCGTGCTCGGCCAGCACCTCGGCGACCATGGCTTTGACCACGTCTTCCTCGCGGATATCGGCGGCTTTCCAGCTGGCACTGCCGCCATCGGCAAGGATTTCCGCCGTGGTGCTTTCCAGCTTCTCCCACTTGCGCCCGACCAGCACCACATGGGCACCCAGGGCGGCCAGCTCATGCGCGGTGCAACGGCCGATGCCGCTGCCACCGCCGGTGACCATAATGGTTTGGCCACTGAACAGGCCGGGTTTGTAGATGGAGTCGTAGCTCATGTGCGGCTCTCGCTTGTTGTTCTTCTATGGCTTGCACTCACCCGTAGGAGCGGCTTCAGCCGCGATGCTCTTGAACGTTTAAAAGCATCGCGGCTGAAGCCGCTCCTACAGGGGGTATCCGTCATCCCAACTTTTCCGCCAATGCCCTCGGCACCGGCACTGGGAATTCCAATAGTTGTTGGGCAAACGCTTTGCCCTGCGGGTCGATGCGCAAGCTGGCAACACCACCGCCACCCAGGGCGTTTTCCAGGAGGAAGTTCAGGCCCTGGCAGCCCGGCACATACCAGCGGCTGATTTGCCCATGAACAGGGTCGAGCACATGGCCCATCCACTCGGCCACCGCTTCCACGCTAAGCGCGGCGGCAATCCATGGCAGGTACTCGGCCTCTCGGGCCATAACGCCGATATTGCTGTGGTTGCCTTTGTCGCCGGAGCGCGCCACCGCCAGTTTCACCAGCGGTACGCTGGCATCGGCGTCGCCTGTGGGCAGTGGTGCCTCCTGGGCTTCACGCAGGCTGGCGAAGTCAAAGGCATCGACGGCGGGCAGGGCGACCGGATGACGTTCACCGTTGAGTTCCACGGAGAGTTCGCAGGCGCTTTTATCCACCAGAAAGGAGAACAGGCGGATCACCGGGTACACAGTCGGACGGCCGCCAACAATGCCGGTGAGGCCTGGTGCCATACCGGTGGCCGCCTGGGCGATCTCGCGGGAGAACAGAATCAGCGCTTCTTTCTTGGCATGCCGCACGGCCAGTTTCACCACCACTTCGCGGCTGTCCTGGCGCTGGCCATGGGGGCCGTAGGTGGCCTCGCTGCCGAGCAGTTCGATATTGGTTTCGACATAACCGGGCCAGCCACGGTCGGCAAACATTTCAGCCGTTTTGCGGATGATGGCCGTGCTGACCCGTTGGGCTTTTTTCACCGCATCAATGCCGGCAATCAGGCAACTGGCGGTGCAGCGGAAACCGTCGGGGTAGGTGGCAGACACCTTGTAGTGGTCGGTCGGCGGCAAGCCTTTGGCACCTCGCACCTCCACGCGGTCGTTGCCCACTTCACTGAGCTGCACCTGGGTGAAATCGCAGACCACATCGGGCAGCAGATAGGCCCGTGGATCGCCGATTTCATAGAGCATCTGTTCGCCAACGGTGAAGGGCGTCACCAGGCCGCCGGTGCCAGCCGGTTTGCTGACGATAAAGCCGCCATCGGCCTCGACCTCAATGACCGGGAAGCCGATATGTTCGTAGTCCGGCACGCTTTCCCAGTCGGTGAAGTTGCCGCCGGTGCACTGCGCGCCGCATTCGATGATATGGCCGGCCAGGGCGGCCTGGGCGAGCTTGTCGTAGTCCTGCCAGCTCCAGCCGAACTCGTGCACCAGGGCGGCGCTGACCACTGCGCTATCGACCACCCGGCCGGTGATGACGATATCCGCCCCCAGGGCCAGGGCTTCGACAATGCCTGGCGCGCCGAGGTAAGCGTTTACCGAAACGCACATCGGCGGCAGCGGCTGGCCGCTGAACATTTCCCGGGTGCCGGCTTTATTCAACTCGGGGAGTTTGCTTTGCAGGTTGTCGCCGTGCAGTACGGCGATTTTCAGGCTCACCCCGGCTTTCTCGCAGGCTGCGGCCAGGGCGCTGGCGCAGGCATGCGGATTGACCCCGCCGGCGTTGCTGATCACGCGGATTTTCTTGCTGGCAATGCTGGGCAGCAGCGGGGCGAGCACTTCAATAAAGTCGCCGGCATAGCCTTGCTCGGGATTTTTCATCCGCGCGCCGGCCATGATCGACATAGTGATTTCGGCCAGGTAGTCGAACACCAGGTAATCCAGCTCGCTGCCGTTTACCAATTGGGCGGCGGCCGTGGAGGTATCGCCCCAGAAGGCAGAGGCGCAGCCGATGCGTACGGGTTTTGTCATTGGAATTAAGTCCGTCAGCTTGTCGATGTGGCGACCATACCAAGCAAGCGCTTGGTTATGGAAGCCCTGAATTCACCTTTCTCGACTAAAGCATGGCCAAGCGCTTGCTTGGTTGACCCTTCACGCTTAAATTTCACCAATGCCGACAAGCACTTGCCACTTTTCAGGCCGGGCGTTGGCTTAGGGGGAATACGCGTGGATGAGCAACAAGCCCAGAAGGTGATGCACGACCTGGTGGTCGACGGCCAGGTCACTGACCCGGAAAGCGCGCGCGGCAAGCTGCTGCAAACGGCGGCGCACCTGTTCCGCAGCAAGGGCTATGACCGCACGACGGTGCGTGATCTGGCCAGCGCGGTGGGTATTCAGTCCGGCAGCATCTTTCACCACTTCAAAAGCAAGGACGAGATTCTTCGCTCGGTGATGGAGGAAACCATCCGCTACAACACCGCTTTGATGAAGGCCGCTCTGGCGGATGCCGGCAACGTGCGGGAGCGGGTGTTGGCGCTGATTCGCTGCGAGCTGCAATCGATCATGGGGGGCACCGGCGAGGCAATGGCGGTGTTGGTGTATGAGTGGCGATCCCTGTCTTCTGAGGGGCAAGCGTACATTCTCGATTTGCGCGATACGTATGAGCAGATTTGGCTGCAGGTGCTGGGGGAGGCCAAGACGGCGGGGTATTTCAAGGGGGATCCGTTTGTGCAGCGGCGCTTTCTTACTGGGGCTTTGTCGTGGAGTACCACGTGGTTTCGGGCTGATGGGCCGATGAGTCTCGATGAGTTGGCTGAGGAGGCGTTGAGCCTCGTTATCAAGGCTTAAGAGCTCACGGTGTATTTCTTCTTTACCGCGTGTGCTGGGGGGGCGCCTTACGCGCAGATCAACAACCAGATCACAAGCCGTGGTGCCTGCTCGATCTGTTTTTGTGGGAGGGGCTTTAGCCGCGAGCTTTTGATCTTGAGCGCTCGCGGCTAAAGCCCCACAAGCAACCCTATCCCCGTAGGAGCGGCTTCAGCCACGATGCTTTTGATCTTGCCCACCTCTTGTCGGCAGCCATTGACCACCCCTCACTCAATTAGGTTTACTGTATGCCCATACAGTAATTTCCTACTGAGCTGCACCATGCTTCCTACCCCTACATCCCTTGCCGACTCCGCCATGGCAGGCAATGTCGTCTCTCTGGATTCGCTGCTGGACCGTCGCCGTGTCTGGAAGGGGCGGGCCATGCCGCAACAGGCGGGGCATATCGCGACAGGGCATGCGACGTTGGATGCGTTGTTGCCTACGGGCGGTTGGCCGGAGGCGGCGTTGAGTGAGATTTTGCTGAGTGCTCCAGGGGTAGGGGAGTTGCAGTTGCTCTGGCCGACTGTGGCGCGGTTGACGCAGGCGGGGAAGCGGGTGGTGTTGGTGGCACCGCCGGGGATTCCGTATCCCAGCGCCTGGCTGGCGGCAGGGGTGGATTTGCGCTGGTTGAGCGTCATCCAGGCCAGTGGCCGAGATGCGTTGTGGGCGACGGAGCAGTGTTTGCGTTCGGGCAGTTGTGCGTCGGTGCTGAGTTGGCCGCAGGCGGCGGATGATCGGGCGTTGCGGCGTTTGCAGGTGGCGGCGGAGACGGGGCAGACGCTGGCGTTTGCTTATCGCTCGCTGGCCGAGGCGGTGAATCCGTCGCCGGCGGCGCTGCGGATTGCCATTGATGCCCAGCCGGCGCAGGTGCGGGTGCTGAAGTGCCGGGGCGGGTTGGCACCGGCGGCACCCATGCCTTTGGCGTTGTGAGGCGGGTATGCGTTGGGTGTGTATTGTCTTGCCGCAGTTGGCGTTGGATGCGGTGCTGCGGGCCAGTGCTTGCCCCGAGGCACCGCTGGCGCTGATCAGCGGTACGCCGCAACGGCGGGTGGTGCAGGCGGTGAATGATGCGGCCCGGGAGCTGGGCCTGCGCGCGGGGCAAAGCCTGACCACCGCCCTGGCCTTGAGCCGGGATTTCACCCAGGTGGAATACGACCACAGCGCCATTGCCCGCTGGCATCAGTTCCTTGCCGCTTGGGCCTATTCCTTCAGCTCCCAGGTCAGCCTGCGTTATCCGCGCGCGTTGTTGTTGGAAGTGGAGTCCAGCCTGGCGCTGTTTGGCCCGTGGCCGCGTTTTGAACAGCGCCTGCGTGCCGAACTCACGGCCTTGGGTTTTCGCCATCGCCTGGTGGCGGCCCCCAATCCGGTGGCGGCGCGTATGTTGGCCAATGCCTATGACGGCCTGGCCGTGCCCGAGGGCGAGGCGCTGCAGCAGGTGCTGGCCCGCATGCCGCTGAACCGCCTGGGGCTCGACAGCAAAACCGCCAGCGCCCTGACGCGCATGGGCCTGCGCACGTTGCAGCAGGTGCTGGCGCTGCCCCGGCATACCTTGGCCAAACGCTTCGACGCCGGTCTGTTGCTGCACCTCGATAGCTTGCTCGGCCAGCGCGCGGTGGCGCTGGACTGCTATAGGCCGCCGGAGCATTTCGAGCTGCGCATCGAGTTGAATTTCGACGTCGAGTCGCACCAGGCGCTGCTGTTTCCCCTGCGTCGATTGACCAGCGACCTGGCCGCCTTTCTCGCCGGGCGCGACAGCGGCGTGCTAGGTTTTGTCCTGTATCTGGAGCATGTCGATGGCGGCGGGCATACCCAGGTGGATGTCGGTCTGCTGAGTGCCGAGCGCGAGGCGAATCTGTTGTTTGAGCTGGCCCGTGGCCGTCTGGAGCGGGTGCAGGTGACCTCGCCGGTGCGCGCTGTACGGCTGCAGGCCAAGGACCTGCCGGCCTTCGTGCCCGAACACCGCGAGCTGTTCGACGAGCGTCCGCAGCAGTCGGTGCCCTGGCAGCAATTGCGTGAACGCCTGCGCGCACGCCTGGGCGACGATGCCGTGCAAGGCATCCAGGCGCATGCCGACCACCGCCCCGAGTGCGCCTGGCTGCCCAGTACCAGCAGCAAACCGCTGCTGCCCACTGCCGGCCCGCCACGCCCTGGCTGGCTGCTGGCCGAGGCGCAGGTGCTGCGCGAACGTTCGCCGCAGATTCTCGCCGGGCCGGAGCGCATCGAGTCCGGCTGGTGGGATGGCGCTGATATCCGCCGCGACTACTACCTGTTGCTGACCCGCAGCGGCCAGCGCGTGTGGGCCTATCGCAGCGTCAGCAGCGGCGATGAACCGGGGCCCTTTATGCTGCATGGCTGGTTCGCATGAGCGTCGCCTATGCCGAGCTGCACTGCCTGAGCAATTTCAGTTTTCAGCGCGGTGCTTCCAGCGCCAAGGAGCTGTTCGAGCGCGCCAAGCGCCACGGTTATCAGGCCCTGGCGATTACCGATGAATGCACCCTGGCCGGTATCGTGCGGGCCTGGCAGGCCGGCCAGGAGGCGGGCTTGCCGCTGATTGTCGGTAGCGAAATCAGCCTGGAGGACGGTCCCAGGCTGGTGCTCTTGGTGGAAAACCTCTGCGGCTACCAGCACCTGTGCCGGCTAATCACCCAGGGCCGACGGCGCAGTGAAAAGGGCCAGTACCGCTTGCTGCGCGAAGACTTCGCTACGCCGCTGGATGGCCTGTGCGTGCTGTGGCTGGCGGACCTGAGCGAGGCGGTGGACGAGCAGGGCACCTGGCTGCGTGAGCGCTTTGCCAATAGCCTGTGGCTGGCAGTGGAGCTGCACCACGGCGCCGATGATGACCGGCGTTTGCAGCAATTGCTGGCCTTGGCCGAGCGCCACGCCATCCCCGCCGTGGCCAGCGGTGATGTGCATATGCATGCCCGTGGCCGCCGCGCCCTGCAGGACACCATGACCGCCATCCGCCATCACTGCACGGTGGCCGAGGCGGGATTGCGGCTGTTTGCCAATGGCGAGCGGCACCTACGGCCGTTGGCGAGTTTGGCGGCGTTGTATCCGCCGGCATTGCTGGCAGAAACCCTGAGCATCGCCGCACGCTGCACCTTCAACCTGAAAGAGCAGGTGCGCTACCAATATCCCCATGAGCTGGTGCCCGCGGGCCATACGCCGACTTCCTGGCTGCAACACCTGGCCGAGGCAGGCATTCATACGCGCTGGCCCAATGGTGTAGAGGAAAAAGTCCACCAGCAGATCGCGCGGGAGCTGGCGACCATCGCCGAGCTCAAGTACGAAAGCTATTTTCTCACCGTGCACGATATTGTCCGCTTCGCCCGCAGGCAGAAAATCCTCTGCCAGGGCCGGGGATCGGCGGCCAACTCGGTGGTGTGTTTTGTGTTGGGCATTACCGAACTCGACCCGTCGCGGATGAATATGCTGTTCGAACGTTTTCTGTCCAAAGAGCGCAACGAGCCGCCGGATATCGACGTCGACTTCGAGCACGACCGCCGCGAAGAAGTGCTGCAGTACATCTTTACCCGCTATGGCCGCCACCGTGCCGCGCTGACCGCCGTGGCCACCACCTACCACGGTGCCGGCGCAGTGCGCGATGTGGCCCGCGCGTTGGGTTTGCCGCCGGACCAGATCAACGCCCTGGCCGATAGTTGCGGGCGCTGGAACAAAGACGGCCCGCCGCTGGATGACCTGCGCGAAGCCGGGTTTGACCCCAGCATTCCCGAGCTGCGCCGGGTGCTGACGCTGACCGGCGAGTTGATCGGTTTTCCCCGCCACCTGTCCCAGCATCCCGGCGGCTTTGTGATTTCCGAGCAGCCGCTGCACACCCTGGTGCCGGTGGAAAACGCCGCCATGGCCGACCGCACCATTATTCAATGGGACAAAGACGACCTCGATCTGATGGGCCTGCTCAAGGTGGATATCCTCGCCCTGGGCATGCTCAGCGCCATCCGCCGCACTTTTGAGCTGATTCAGTACCACCGGCGCCGCGAATGGAGCCTGGCCAGCATTCCGGCCGAAGACCCGGCGACCTACGAAATGATCAGCCGCGCCGACACCATCGGCGTATTCCAGATCGAATCCCGCGCGCAAATGGCCATGCTGCCGCGCCTGCGCCCCAACACCTTCTACGACCTGGTGATTCAGGTGGCCATCGTGCGCCCGGGGCCGATTCAGGGCGATATGGTTCATCCCTACCTGCGCCGGCGTAATGGCGAGGAGGATGTGACCTATCCCTCCGACGCCTTGCAGGTGGTATTCGAACGCACCCTGGGTGTGCCGCTGTTTCAGGAGCAGGTGATGGAATTGGCGGTCGTGGCGGCCGGTTATACCCCCGGCGAGTCGGACCAGTTGCGCCGTTCGATGGCGGCCTGGAAGCGCCATGGCGGCCTGGAGCACCACTGGGAGCGGTTGAGCAGCGGCATGCTGGCGCGCGGTTACAGCGCCGAATTCGCCGCGCGCATCTTTGAGCAGATCAAAGGCTTTGGCAGCTACGGTTTTCCCGAATCCCACGCCGCCAGTTTTGCTTTGCTCACCTACGCCAGCTGCTGGCTGAAGTGCCACGAGCCGGCGGCCTTTGCCTGTGCGCTGATCAATAGCTGGCCCATGGGCTTTTACAGCCCCGACCAACTGCTGCAAGACGCCCGCCGCCATGGCATCGAAACCCGCGCCGTGGATGTGCAGACCAGCCAGTGGGATTGCACCCTGGAGTTTGCCCCTGATGACCCGCAGTGCCGCGGCGACCCCGCGATCCGCCTGGGCCTGCGCATGATCAAAGGGTTTCGCCAGGAGGATGCCGAGCGGATTACCAGGGTTCGTCAGCGCGGGCCTTTTACCAGCGTCACTGAACTGATCCAGCGCGCCCAGCTGGACGGCCGCGCCCGTGAACTGCTGGCCGACGCCGGTGCCTTGGCCAGCCTGGCCGGTAATCGACATAACGCGCGCTGGGCGGTGACGGGGGTGGAGGTGCAGGCACCGCTGTTTGCCGACCTGGTGCCGGTCGAGGAGGCGGTGGCGCTGCCGGCACCAAGCGTGGTCGAGAATGTCTGGGTCGATTACGCCACCCTGGGCACTACCCTCGGCCCGCATCCGCTGGCCTTGTTGCGGCGGGAACTGCGCAGCCGGCGTTGTCGCAGCTCGGTGGAGTTGAAGGGCACTGAAGATGGCAGCGCCGTGCGGGTGGCTGGGCTGGTCAAAGGCCGGCAGCGTCCACAGACCGCCAGTGGGGTGATCTTTGTCACTCTCGAAGATGAGTTCGGCATGGTCAATGTGGTGGTCTGGAACGAGCTGGCCGAACGGCAAAGGCGGGTGCTGGTGGGCTCGAGCTTGCTGCAGGTGGAGGGCAAACTGGAGGCCAAAGACGGCGTGCAGCATCTGATCGCCAAGCGCTTGTTTGACCTGACGCCGCTGCTTAGTGGGTTGGATGTGAGTAGTCGGGATTTTCGTTGAGCCGCGATTTCATGGCTTTCCCATTCTCAATGCATCGTCATTCCCGCGAAGGCGGCAATCCAGAATGTTGTGTCGTATGCAAAATTTCGCAACATCCAACATTCTGGGTCCCCGCCTGCGCGGGGACGACGGTGTTGTAGGAAATGCTGTCGTTACTTAACGGTGCGCCATCTTCTCCAACAGCAGGGCCTTCACCATTGGCCATTCGCTGTCGATGATGCTGAAGCGCACCGAGTTGCGCTTGCGCCCGTCGGGCATGATCCGTTCGTGGCGGACGATACCTTCCTGGGTCGCGCCAATACGCAGAATCGCCGCGCGGGATTTTTCGTTCAGTTCATCGGTGGTGAATTGCACACGCACGCAGTCCATCACCTCGAAGGCCTGTTGCAGCAATAGGAATTTCGCCTCGGTATTGACCCCCGAACGCTGTACCGACTGGCCGAGCCAGGTGTGGCCGATTTCCAGCTTGCGGTTGGCCCGGTCGATCTTCCAGAAACGCGTGCTGCCCAGCACCTGGCCGTCGTTATTGCGCACCAGCAGAAACGCTTTCACCGTGCCCACCGCCTGCCCGGCGAGAGCCGTTGCCAGGTACTGTTCGACCGTGTCCGGCCCTGGGATAACCGTCAGCGTCATCTGCCACAGATGGCCATCCGCTGCAGCTGCCAGCAGCCGTGGCGCATCGCCCGCTTGCAGCGGTTGCAGGGTGATGGTGGGGCCGACGAGGGCGGCGTCGAGGGTGAGCGGCATAGGGTTCAGTCCCCCAACTTCATGGTCAGACTGAGTAACCCGGCCCCCACCAGCATCGCCGCCAACACCAGCAAGGCCACCGCCAGACTGCTGCCATGGGCGATAAAGCCGATGATCGCCGGGCCCAGCAGAATGCCGCCATAGCCCAAGGTGGACACCGCCGGAATGGCCACATGCTCGGCCATCACGGTTTGCTTGCCGATCAGGCTGAACATCACCGGTACCACGTTCGAGCAGCCCGCGCCCACCAGCATAAAACCCACCAGGGCCAGCGGCCATGAGGTGCTCCAGGTGGCCAGGGCCAGACCGGCTGCGGCGGTCAGGGCACCGAGCAACACCACGCGGCGGCGGCCGACCTTGTGCACCACCCGATCGCCGGTCAGGCGGCCTAGGGTCATGGTGCAGGCGAAGGCCACATAGCCAATACCGGAGTGCGCCGAGGCCAGCCCTTTGCTTTCCACCAGAAACACCGCGCTCCAGTCCAGCATGGCGCCTTCGGCAAGAAAAAGAATGAAGCAGATGGCACCGATCATCAGCACCACGCCATGGGGGATGGCAAAGGCCGGGCCTTTGCTGGCGCTGCCGTAGGGCAGCAGGTCCGGGGTGGTTTTCAGTAGCACGGCGATGATGCAGGCCACCACCGCCAGAGCCGCCAGCAACGGGCTGGCACCCACCGCCAGAAGCAGGCTGACCCCCGCTGCGCCGGCGATACCGCCGACGCTGAACAAACCATGGAAACCGGACATCAGCGGCGTATCGCTGTGCTTTTCCACCATCACCGCCTGCAGGTTGATGGTGCAGTCCAGGCAACCGAGCCCGGCACCAAACAACGCCAGGGCCACCGCCAGGCTGAGCCAGGAAGAAAACAGCGTGAGCAGCGGCAACACCAGGCACACCGCCAGACTGGCAGCGACAATCACTCGTCGGCAGCCAAACCGCGAGGCCAGCGCGCCGGCCAGGGGCATGGTCAGCAACGAACCCGCACCCAGGCACAGCAACAGCATACCCAGCGAGCCCTCGGACAACGCCGCCCGCGCCTTGGCAAAAGGCACCAACGGGGCCCAGGCGGCCATGGCGAAGCCGGCGATAAAAAACGCCCAGCGCGTCGAGCTTTTCTGCCGGGCGTGGGAGGGGGTGGCGAGCGGGATTTCAAGAGCGGACATGCAGGTTCCTGACAGTTAAAAGCCAATGGCTGGTCAAGCGCTCACAGCCAATCCATACGTTTGAAGTTGGCATACAGGCCCGCGCAGCCGATGCCGATCACACTGAGCACGCCGGCATAGCCGTAATGCCAGGTCAGCTCCGGCATGTACTGG
Organism: Pseudomonas sp. TE3786; assembly: GCF_054057335.1. Classification (NCBI taxonomy): domain Bacteria; kingdom Pseudomonadati; phylum Pseudomonadota; class Gammaproteobacteria; order Pseudomonadales; family Pseudomonadaceae; genus Pseudomonas; species Pseudomonas sp. TE3786. Next base: position 49,570 of record NZ_JBSRZF010000006.1, on the reverse strand, counting down.
AAGTTCATCCCGTAGATGCCGGCAATCGCCGTGGGAAAGGCCAGGATCGCCGCCCAGGCGGCGAATTTGCGCTGGGTGATGCTTTGCCGGGAGGACTCCAGCAGCAGGCCGATCTCAATGGCATGGTCGGCCATTTCGCGCAGGCCGGTGAGGTCTTCCATCAGCCGCTGCACATGGATCTGCACGTCGCGAAAGTACGGGCGCATATGTTTGTCGATAAAGGGGAAATCCAGCTGTTGCAGCTCGGTGCAGATTTCCACCATCGGTGCGATATAGCGGCGGATGCGCAGCAGGTGGCGACGCATGCCCTGAATGCGTTCGACGTCTTCCTGGCTCAGGGGGTTACGCAGCACATGCTGCTCCATGTCTTCGAGCTTGGCGTTGAACTCTTCCAGGCGCGGCCGGTAGTTTTCGATAACGAAACTGAGCAGGGCATAGAGCACGAAGTCTTCGCCGTGCTCGAGCATCAGCGGCTGCGCTTCGGCGCGCTGGCGCACGCGGCCGTAGGAGGGGGAGTCGCCATACCGGCAACTGATCACATAACCCTTGCCGGCGAACAGCTGGGTTTCGACGAACACCAGCTTTTCGTTTTCCATCACCGGCGAGTACAGCACCATAAACAGCGCATCGCCGAAGGTTTCCAGCTTGGGCCGGGTGTGTTGCAGCAGGGCATCTTCGATGGCCAGTTCATGCAGGTTGAACTGCTTTTGCAGGTTCAGCAGTTCTTCGCTGCCGGGGTCGTGCAGGCCGATCCAGACGAAGTGCTCGGGCTTGGCGGCCCAGTCCTTGCCTTCGTTCAAATGGATATCGGTGATTTTCTTGCCGTGGGAATAAACCGCTGCTGCAACGACTCTTGTCATGGTGGTGATCCATACGCTCCGGTTTTTAGGGGTGCCTGGCACCTGGCGCAAGCGTAATGCAAGACGCCGTCGCAGGGTGAGACAAGCGCACGCGTCGTGCGATCCATTGGTGACGATGTGAGCAAGTAAAAAGCAAAAAGCCCAGCATCTTGGCTGGGCTTTTTGTTAGCGGCTGTCGCTGCGATTAGCTGATAGCGGGCGCCCGTTTGGCCAGGGGCAGCTGAGCCTGGGCAATTTCCCGGTCCAGCTCGGCAATGGTCGCCTGCATCTGTGCGTGGCAGCTTTCCATCAGCGCGGGGATATCGTCGACGGTCATGCCCTGGGTGGAAATTGCCGGCAGCGAGCGAATGGTGATGTCGCCGCTATTCCAGCTATTGAGCTGCATCTGCGTGCTGTAGGTGCTGACACACACCGGCAGAATCGGCACACCGGCAGCAATGGCCATCTGGAACGCGCCTTTCTTGAACGGCAACAGGCCCTTGCCCAGGTTGCGCGTACCTTCCGGGAATACCCAGATGGAGGTGTCTTTGTGCTGCAGGGTGTCGGTAGTGGTGAGCATGGCGCGCTTGGCCTTGATGGCATTGCCACGGTCGATCAGCACATTGCCCGCCAGCCAGTACAGCTGACCGAAGAAGGGCACCCACTTGAGACTTTTCTTACCGATGCTCACGGTGCGCTTGGGCACCACGGCACCCAGCACAAACAGATCGTAGTTGGACTGGTGATTGGCAATCATCACGCAGGACGGCAAGTGATCGCGCAGACCCTCGGTTTGCGTTTTCAACTTCAGGCGCAGAATCCATAGCGCTGGCCACGAGTAAATACGGGCGCATAGACGGCTGTTATCGGGATTAAACGGACGGCACAGGCCGATCAGAATGCCCAGCACGCCAGCGAGAATAAAGTGCAGGCCCATAAACAACATGCGCAGAAGGAAAAGCATTGGGACGCCCGTTTTGAAAGAGGTCGCGCAGTGTACGGATGTGCACTATTTTCGGCAATCACCGTTCGGTGAGAGATTTGTTACAGGCTGCAAGCCAGGCGGTGCGTGGCTTGCAGGCATAAAAAAGCCCGGCGCCAGGGCCGGGCTCGGTATCGCTTCAGGACTTAGACGGCGTGCTTCTTGTCTTCTTCGATAGCCCAGTCGAGAGTTTCCAACAGCGCCTTGCGTACTTTCAGCTTGGTGTTCTTGTGCGCCTTCATATTGATCTTCTTCAACTGCTGGGCCGCGGCGATAGCGGTAGGCAGCAATTGCTCCGGGGCAACCACGGTGTCGAGGAAGCCGGCATCGACCGCGGTTTGCGGATTGAACATCTCGCCATTGATTACCGAACGGTGGAATGCCGACTTGCGCAGACGATCACGGGCCAGCTCGATGCCGACGTGGTGCATGGTCATGCCAATCTGCACTTCGTTCAGACCGATGCTGAACGGGCCTTCGACACCGATGCGGTAGTCGGCCGACAACAGAATGAAGGCACCCTTGGCCACCGCATGACCGCTGCAGGCAACGATGATCGGGAAGGGGTGCGACAGCATACGGCGCGCCAGGGTGGAGCCGGCGGCGACTAGATTGATCGCGTTTTCCGGGCCGGAGGTCATCACCTTCAGGTCATAACCACCCGACAAAATGCCCGGCTGACTGGTGATGATCACCACCGCACGGTCCTTCTCGGCCTGGTCCAGGGCTGCATGGAACGCCGTAATCACATCCGGAGAAATGGCATTGACCTTGCCATTGCTCAGGGTCAGGGTGGCAATGCCGTCGTCTAGTTGGTAGCTGATCAGGTCGCTCATGGCACAAATCCTTGGTCGGGCGGGTATATAAGGTGGGCAGACGTTACCGAGCCCCAGAGTGGAGGTAAAGCGCTAAGGTTGACCGGCCAGTCGCATCCGCGCGCCTGCCAAGCGCCATCCGCCGATTGCCACCCCGGCGCAAGCTTTTCGCTTAAGCACATGAATCCGTTAAAAAATCTTTTGCCTTTAAGAGAAGCTTCGGCTAGATTAGCGCGCCTCGACAGACCTAACCCGTCGTCGAGACACGGTGAAGTGTCCGAGTGGCTTAAGGAGCACGCCTGGAAAGTGTGTATACGAGAAATCGTATCGAGAGTTCGAATCTCTCCTTCACCGCCATATTGAAACGCCTAAGGCCCTGAAAACTGAGAAGTTTTCGGGGCTTTTTGCTTTCTGGCATCCAGGGGTGTCGAAAAAGTGTCGAACATGGCCTTTCGTGTTTTTCTAAACGTTGGCAATCTTCACTCGCCCAAGCGCACCCCGCCCTATACGAATGGAACTCGCCTTGAAGCTCAACGGATTGCTAAAACTGTTGGTCATGATCGGAATGTTGGGCGTCGGTAATTCGGCTCAAGCGGACTGGTTCTATACCCTTATGGGATACGAATGCGACAGCGCGAACGACCAGCTTATCGTTTATTACAAAGGTGCCTACAACGAAGAAGGCAGCGCGATGACGACCGCGAAGACCAAAAACGAATGGGAACCTGATGATTTCATCCAGTCGATGAAAGACGAATCCCACATCGGCACTTTGAAAACGGTTAAGCGAGTTTGTCATCTGAGAAGTGGAGACCTAAGCGCCGAGTTCGGAGCAATACCGGGGAACTCTGATATCGAAGGTATGTGTGGTGGGGTTATCGTTGGATGGGTTGAGGTTAAGCGCGGAAAAGCAATAGTGCTCAAAAAGCTCGCTTTGGAAGATCCCTGTCAGAGCGGCTCATCCGAGGTTACAACGCGCATCGTCTTTAAAGGGAAGGCCGAGCCAGCGTTCACGAAAATTTCAGCGCACAAATTTTATAGATAGAGCTCAAATTTAAACCGTGCTTACGTGATCGGAGCAATTCCATGGAGCAAGATTTACAGCTGGATGTTTATTTGCGGTTGGGTGAATTGGAAGGAAAACAAGGTAGTGATGAGGCAGTTTCCTACCTGCGGTCTAGCTTTCCCTATGCCGATGACGAATCAATTTCTACGGCGTTAGAGATAGCTAGAAAGGTTGCTGGACTGAACTTTAGTGACACGTACTCACAGTCAAGCGCATCGGAGGCTGGTCAAATCGCAGTAGCGCGAATGCTAGAGGTGGCCCCCAACATATCCTCCAGGCTAAAAGGCCACCTTGCATCTGAGGCTATGCGTAGTTGGGCTTACTAACGTTAAAAATGGAGCACAATTGGGATGGCGGCCGTATCCGTTCCTAGCTGTGAAGGGGATTTAAACGGATAGCGTCCTGTAGGTGATCCGGAGAGAGATGCGCATAGCGCATGGTCATGGCCAAGCTGGAATGCCCCAGGATCTTCTGGAGGGTAAGAATGTTGCCTCCACGCATGACAAAGTGACTGGCGAAGGTATGGCGTAGAACGTGTGTGGCTTGTCCGGCCGGTAGCTTGATAGAGGTCGTGTCGATCACCCGGCTAAAGGTCAGCATGCAGTTACTAAATAGGCCGTGCCGCTTGAAGTGAGCGTGTAGCTTTCCCTCCAAATCGTTTTCTATCGGAATCGTGCGTGTTCGCCGGGATTTCGTATTGGCAAAGGTCACTGCACCATTGGCCACCCTGGCCGGCGTCAACGCCTGAGCCTCACCCCACCTGGCACCCGTCGATAGACAAACCCTGGCAACCAAGCCAATTCCTGGCGTTCTATCCCGCTCATCGAGAGCATCGAGCAGCTCGGATATCTGCGGCAACGATAGGAAGGAGAGGGGCCGTTCCTGCAAGCGCAATGGACGCACCTTGGCCAGCGGGTTTGGGTAGTCGATATCGTCGAGGTGTATCAGCTGGTTGAACATCGACTTGAAGTAACCAAAGCGGTTATTCAGCGTTTTGCCATGTACACCCGATTCGATGTGTTGTCGGCGGATCTCACAGTACGCATTGCCCGTGAACCTGACGGCAATGGGGTCTCCTAGATCTTTAGCCAGAGTGGTGAGGATCTGTTTGATGCGCGTGCCGTCTGCCAGGGTGTGACCGTGCAGGTCGTGGTAGCGCTCAACCAACTCAGACAGCCGTCGCTGATCCTTCGGTTTTGGTGACCAAGTGGGTGTCTCGATGCACTTTGCCCGGCAGGTGGCCTCAAACCTCAGCGCTTCCGCTTTGGTTTTTACCGTCTTACGAAAGCGTTTGCCTTTGATGGGCTCAATGTCGACTTTCCATTTGCCGTTTGGCTGTTGCTCGATAGCCATTAAATAGCGCGACCCCAGCGTACGTGGCGCTCTTCAAGCAGGGTTTTGATGTGCTTGTAGAGGTCATGTTCGCTCATGTCTTTGGCGGCGTAGTGGTCGCGGATGACGGGCCAGCATTCCCATTGCTTGAGGTTTTCAAACGCCTTTTTTGCGCCCACCCGTTCCCTTGCCAGCAAGCTGACGAAGTTACCCACGAACAGTTCGACGTTCTTGCCGCTGAAGCCACGGCTGGACTTGTAGTAACGCTTGTATTCAGTGTCATCGAGCATGGAATCGGCCTCTATTTCTACCTTCACGTCATCACGAATAAGGGTCCAAATAGCTTCATAGCGGCCAGGGCGCGCCAGGAGCTTGAATTGCTGCAATCCGTACCGCCACAGACCGTCCAGATGGGCCGAGAAGGCCGCAAAGGTGCGGGTGTCGATCACTTCGCCGGAGTGGACGTTTACAGAGCCGCTGGCGAATTGCTGGATGATGGAATGGTGGTAACGCAGTTCGATGCGCCACACGGCTTGCTTCGGGTTGTAGTTGTTCGGGTCGTCGTGATCGAACGAGTCCCGGCGACGCCAGACACTTTCCCAGTAGTCGAGCTTGTCGGTAGCTCGCGCTTGCTCGGTTTTGTTGTAGATGCAGAGCTGCACGCCACTGGCCGAGCCGAACATTGAGGTTTCACCGCGTCCGTAGATGCTCGATTTCATGTCCCACTGGATCTCGTTGATGCCCGAGATATCACGGTGGGTACGAGCCCGGCAGTGCATGCGGGCCACCAGATCTTTGGGCGGTTCCCAGCCCTGTAGATCTAGCGCCAGGTGCACGGCGCATTGATTGACTTCGATGTGGGTGAGGAGGGCGTCAGCGTAGTAATCAAGGCGAGCTTGCAGACGCTCAGGCGACAGGTTGTCGATGGCGTGGGGCGAGACTTCGATTTTCAGGTGTGGGCCAATCTGGTCGATTTTGGCGTTGAAGTTCTTCACCAGCAGAATCAGGCCAAGGTCAGCATTTTGGAGTTTGTACTGATAGCCCGAGTCTTTCCCAACTCGACCCGAATGCCAGCGTTGGCCAGCGAAATCGACCATGACGCCCGGGGTCTCAAACAGCGACATGATTTCAGGGCGGATCATGCCCTTGTACAATTGGCGCACGGTATCGACGCCACAGCGCAGCAGGCGCACGCCTGACAGGTCAGTGAACACTGCCGTTCTATCGTCAAAAAAGACTCGGCCGAATGGCGACTCTTTGAATTCTCGGTCTGCACGAATTTGGTCTTTGACGCACATTGCTTTCACTCCAAATAGCTACGAATCGAAACTGTGCTTACTGGTTTATCTGACGTGTTACAGGGACGTCACGCGGCGGCTAGCGGCGCTCTGTACCTAGCCGCTTGCTGCGCCGCCGCGTGCCCTCAATTGAGCAATGTCCGAGGTGCTGGCGTGTACGGAATGCCAACCACACGGGTGCTCACCACTTCGCTGGAAGGGGTGTTTACGGTCGTTTGTGTGGGGGTGTTGGGGTTGGTCGCGGGCAGGCCCGGTTGACCCTGCGCGATACGCTGGACGGGCATCGAGCCACGGCACGTAGCCTGGCCTTCCCACTCCTTGAACTTGATCACCACGAAGCACGGGCCGCGATAGCCGAGCTTGTAGCCAATCTCGCTCAGCTCATTTCCGGTCTGCCGGAAAACCCGCCCTTGGGCATCCTCGACCTGAAACATCACCTTGCGGCTGAACTCACCATTGCGGGTGCCTTCGATCACGGCTTCGACGTAGATCTGTCGGCCGTCGAATGGGTGCGCTAGGACAGTAGGAAATGCAGCAGCTGGCTGGCCACCCATAGAAACAGGCAGTAGAGAAGCAGCCACATTAGTAGGACTTTGAGCAGGCGCAGGGCTAGGCGCAGCAGTTTGCGCAGGGGCGGCAACAGGTGCGTCTTTACTGGCTTTGACAGTGCCAAAACTAGGCCCACCCATAGATACCAAAAAGACAATAAGGCCGGTAATAAGTACCAGGAGTGCCAGTAACTTAGGCGAGCGTAAAAAGCTCTTCCCGGCCGTGGTGTCTTGGGAGACGCCGGTGGCGGTGGACTGGTAGAGCTTGAAGGTGTCTGGCTTGATTCGCTTGTATTCAATGATGGTGCCTTCAGCGGGGGCACGGTTGAGCTGGGCGTCATGTTGGGCCTCCTTGTAGCGGCCAGAAATGCCGATCACGGCGAGGTTGGAATGCCGGTAGGCCATTTCGCTGGTCATCCGGATATCGTCGCGGATGTAGCTGATGTTCGGGGTGGTCAGAACAACGTCCCAGTTCCAGTGCCGGTGGCGGGTCCAGCCGTCGAGCCAATCCATCGGGCGATCTGCTGCGGCGGCCGCTTCACTGCCACCCGGGAAATCGAACTGAGCCAGATCCTTTTCCCGCCAGGCCTTGGGGAACACCAGCTGCGTTTCGTCGAAGATGATGAACGCGCCCCGCGGTGCCCATTGGAACCACGAACGCATCTTTTCCATGTCGGCCCGAACCTCGAGGTCGAGGTTGATGATGTCGACCGACTCGGGCAGATCCGGCATCACCTGTAAAACTCGCTCCAGGGTGAAGCCGCGAATGTTGGTGATGATCAGCCGGCCGGCTTTCAGCGCGCGGACAGCGTCGTCTTGGATAGCGCCGGAGGTTTTGTAGGAGCCGTTCGGGCCATGGTGAATTTTGATTGCCATGTCAGCGCCCCAGGAACGGCACGAAGCGCAACATGAAGCGCGTTGAGAGTGCCGAGAACAGGATGTTGAGCGCTTGCGGGATGCCGAAGAACGACAGCGTACTCAGCACCTCACCCGGAAGGCCGGAGTACATCTGCCGGATCTGCTGGCTAACACCGATGCTGTTGACCACATCCTGAGCGGCCTCATAAGCCACCTGCAGGGTGAAAATCTGCACTTGGATGTACGAGTACAGCGCCGCCTTGGTGAGGATCACCATGAAGGCTTTGAGCAGGTCGTAAATACCCGTGGTGAGGAAGTCCCACACGTACTGGAAGAACAGAAAAATTTGGTCGATGGTGCCGCTAATCCATTCCATGACTAGTTCCTCAGGATGATGAAGCCGGCCAGGATCGTGGCGCAGGCAAGTAGGATGTATTTCAGGTAAACCAGCTGGTCTTCGTAGTCGGCTGGGCAAATCTTGATGTTGGCGTTTTGGCCAAGTGCGGAGATGGGGGTATCGAGGCAAGGCAGGCCGCCACCACCGGTTCCCATGTTGAGATCGAAGGCACCGGAGAACAGCGCGGAGTACTGGTTAACCAGGCCGTCCAGTTGCTGGCGACCGGCATCAATCTTGGTTTGCCATTCAGCTTCGGCTTCACCAAAACCTTGTGAGGCTTTGCCCAGGAGCTGTTTGGTCGGGCCGGCGATATCGTCATCGCCGTCTTCTTCCTCGCCTTCACCTTCGCCCTCACCTTGGCCAGTGCCGCTACCGTTACCACTACTGGTGCATTTGGGGCCGACACAGGTAGAGCTAGAGTTGCCCGGAGATCCATCGGCGTTGGTGTGGTTGTTGTTGACGTTGGTCGTGGTGGTTGTGGTGCAGCTGTTGACCCCGGTGCACTTAGTTTCAGTGGTGGTCGTGGTTTTGGTGGTGTCCTTTGAGCCATCCGGGTTAGCGGTGGTTTTGGTCTCGGTATCGGTCTTGGTTGAGGTGGATTTGGGTGGCGTTACGATGCAGGTCCAATTGGCCTCATTGCCGGCACCGACGGTGCCCCATTTGCACCCTTCCTCACCGTCTTGCTTGGTCTCTTTCACGTCGGTGCAATTCACCACGGTGACGGGGCGACCGTCGGCGGTGGTGGTATCCGGGCCGGGTTTGCATTCGTTGGAGGTGTCCACCTGCGGATCGGTGGTTTCCTTGGTGCAATCGGTTTCTAGATTGCAGGTGCTGAAGTTGGCCGGGTTCGCTCCCGTGCACTGGTTACCGGTGAAGTTGCCGTCGTAGTAGTAACGGGTATTGCCCTTGGTGTCGGTGAACTTGTTGCTGACATTCAACGCAGCCGCACAGCCGCCAATACAGGTGGCGTTGGTTGGGATTGGGCTAGTGGTGCGAAAGGAAATGAAGCTGCCAGTCTTTGCCTGGCATAGGTTGACCGGTACATCACATAGGCCGGTATTGGGGTTGTACGTGGAACCGGTGGCGCAGGTGTCGCCAACTCGCGTCATCGGAATCGTAGCGTTAAGAAAATTGGTGGAGGGTGGAGTTCGCCAGTCGATATTGCAGCCGTAAACACTTACGGTCTGTTTAGTCACCGCTTTGATAATCCAGATAGTGTCTGGATTGTTGACGGACTTTCGGTAAGCGATGTAGGCCTGACACGCTGACGTCGGGTCGGCATATTTGGTTGTGATCGACGCAGGCTGCTCGTAAAACCTCCAGTAGTAGTCGACCGCGAAAGCCGACTGCCCTAATCCCAGCAGAGCGAACAGCAGCAGTAGTGAAAGCCGTTTTTTCATCCCATAAAAAAGGGGCCTTTTTATCGGCCCCTTTTCCCTCCAGATCAGAAGAACTCGCCGCAGCGGTAACCGGTTATGAAGGCCCCGGCCACAAACGCGCCGAGCCACACTGACCAGAGCATTTCTTACGACTTGCGCAGCATGCCGAACACGACACCAGCGCACGCCAGCACGGCCAATACGATGGCAATGGTGGTGCCGATGCTGCCGGCGTCGGTGCCGCCTTGGCTGATCTGCGCTTTCACTTCGTCAACGTCCACTACCGGAATCACGGCAGCCATGGCGTTGCCGGCCATGGCGACGGAGACACCAGCAACCAGGGCCAGGTGACTGGCTTTGGCGCGGAAGGTGGAAGCGTTGTTTTGCAGGTTGGTTTTCAGTTGGTTCATTGGTTGTTACCTCATACGTCGAAGGATTGAAGCCATCCACCCACTGGATAGCCCTACAGCGAACACCAGCAGCACCCCGCCAAATCCAACAGCGAAGGCTTCCGGCGAAAATCCACCTGAGACCAAAATGTCTACATAGCCAGCGGCCTCAGGCGGAATCAGGTAGGCCTGTTGCCATCCAAGTTGGGAGCAGCTGATAGAGGCATCAGCGTTGGTGACCCACTCCATGCAAACCTGAACAGCAACGACCATCAGTTGTTACCCACCAGGGGAAGGCCGCCGAACGCTTGCACCTGAGCAATCACCGAGTCGGCAATGGCGAGACCGTCAGAGAGGCCCCACAGGTAGCCGCCAATGGCCCCAAGCGCAGCGATGAACAGATAGCGATACATGGCAAACTCTCCCGGTTAGCCGTTACGCCTTGGGCGCTTCGGCAGTGGGTTTGCTTGGGGTTTGTTGGGTTGTTTGAGTGGCAGCGCGAGGCTTCACCGACTCAATGTGCAGGGCGAGATTTTTGCCCTTGTTCTGGCCACCACGGGCCACGTCGAAGGTGATGCGCACCAGCTCCAGCGGCGAGAAGTGAGCACCGGCGGCGAAGATCTCATCGGCGACGTTGTCGTCAGCCGCCATGCCTATAATCGACAGGCCGTGTTCGGTTTTGCCGTCCGGCTCATCGCCGTAAAACACCTTGATGTACTTGGTGCCGCCTTCGCCGTCAAAGCGCTGAGTGCCGAGAAATGCCACTTCCATAGTCGAACGAGCCATCGTTGTTTCCTCGCTTAGTTGCGCGTTATTGCGCGGTTTTGCCTTTCAGCAGGCCGAGCGATCCCGAGCGGATGAACTTTGAAATTTCAAAGCCGCTGGGGTGAATCGGATTGCTGGGGTTTTGGTTACCGGCCTACGTGGCCGCTTGAAGCTTTAAAACCAAGGGCCATGCCCTTGTTATCCCGTTTCGCCACCCGTGCCCGCGTCTGGCGGGCCAGCCCCGGACACAGGCGGCGATTGATGTTTATGCCGGTCGACCAACGGAGCATTCGGTTGGGGGCTAGGCCCCACATAGGTAAAGCGGCTGCTGAACCACCAGCGAATAAGCAGGTAGGCCAGCAACGGCAGGTTGAGCACCACGCCAAGCAGCGCCCATTCATTCATGGCCATCAGTTCAGCTCTCCAGGGGTTTTAAGGTTCAGCTGACTCATTACGTGGCGACCCCACTGATGAGCAATTGCCTCAGCGATGCCCAGATAGGTACGAGAGCGGTTTTTCCAGCGGTCCGGCCCTGGAGCCATGTGATGAACAACCGGTGAGCGGCCTTCAACAACACAGGTTGGGTTCAGAGTTGGAAGCCCTTCCAGCCAGAAGTGCGTTTCCTTGGTTTCGCCGTGACCGAACATCCAGGGCTGAACGATTTGGTCGGGACGACGGATTTGACTGGAAATAACCGACTTCGGGTTTTCAAGCGCCTTGAAGGGAATCGGTGCTTTCATCAATTTGCGGACAAACTCCAGAGCACGACCTTGGCGGCCGTCGGCGATTTTTTCCGGAAACCACCTGGCGCCCGAGGTAGCCAGGTCCGTGCACGGTGGGTGGGCAATCAGCAGATCCCAACCCCAGTCGAGTACATCCAGAACGTCTCCCTGGATATGTTCTCCGGGCGATTCAGAGGGCAGCAGATCGCAGCTAACCGCATAGAAACCGATGCTGGTTAAAGCATCACGAACACGGCCGGAATACTCGCAGGCAATTAATGCAGTTGGCTGGCGCATCAGTTCAGCTCTCCAGCTCGAACAGGTCGTACCGGGGCACGTAGGGCGTTGGCTTGCCGGTGTCGTACACAACGTGCCAGTACTTCGGGGGCCGGAGCGGTGGCGAATGTTTCTCGCAGGTAAAGGCCGGCGTTACTTCCCACTCCGATAGCAAGACTCGCCACACGCCAGCTACCCGGCCCATCTTTAAGGGGCGTGTCGGGTGTGCTGATGCGGGGCGGCAGTGCTCGCATCGTGTGAATGGGGAGGAAACGACGCTCACCATCGCGACCTTTGACCAGCAGACAGAGCAGCCACAATCCACGGAGTGCGGTAGATGCAAGTACTTGTGCATGGCTCATGATGTCCATTCCTGCTCTAGCAGCCAGGAGCGGAGCAGGGTGCTATTCACCATGCGGCGCTTACCAAGCTTTACCGTAGGCACTACGCCTTTCATGGCCCAAGCACGCGCGGTGCCATAGGTAAGACCGTTACGATCCGCCCAGGATTCGACGGTTTCAACGTCCTGTTGCGGGCCTAGCAGCTTCGAAGGTTCCAGCTCTTCCAGTTCCATGCTCGTTCCGTCACTATTCGTGTGGATTTTTATAAAAACAGATTAATAAATTATTCATCATGTGGGGCTTATGGTGCTATTTGATGAATTATTTATCAATAAATTATTCATCATTTTTAAGAGCTTTTTGGAATGATCGAAGAAAGGCTTAGAACCCTTGTGCGGCACATCGGTGCCACAAGGCTCGCTGAAGCTACAACGATCAAGGAGCGCCAGCGGTGGCAGACCGTGGCAACAAATCGGAAGGTGAAAACTCGGATCGAGGATATGGAAGAGCTGCTGAAGGCCTTCCCTCAATACGAGTTATGGCTTTGGAGGGGGGAGGTAGACCCTGCTAAAGGCCAGGTTTCGCCGGGATACGTAAAAGTTGATTAGATCTGTTTAATGAATTTTTAAGCTCACAAGAATTAATAAATAACGAGCCAGCCAGTGGTGCTGGATTAGAGCTGTTTAAAGTATTTTGCGAATTAAATTTCTAAGAGAAGGGTGAAAGGATGCCGATAAATATATCTCCATCGTTAAAAAAGAAACTTCCTGAAAGTGAGAAAGGAAATATCTCAGAGCTGCTTTTGGGTAAGTCTGGTGGTGTGTGCTTTCTCTGTGGGCAGAAATTGATCGAGTCTACGGAGAAATTAGTTGCTGACCACGATGTGCCTGAAGCAGAAAGCGGCGATACAAGTGTTTCTAATTTAAATTTAGTTCATGATCTTTGTAACTCCTTTAAGCGTAATCACCCAACCGTTGATGTTCGTCCTTATTTAAAGTTGTCCGGTAAGATTAAAGCGAAGGGCGGTTTCCTGAAATACGATAGTGCGGTTGAGCTTCTCGGTATTGAGCCGCAGACGGTCGATATAGTAAGGAAGGGTCGTAACATTGAGATAACAACTGGTGACAAGGTTTCTAGAAAAGCCTTCGTATATAATGAGGAAAATAAAGAAGGATCTTTTGATTTTTGTTTTTGTGAGTTGCCGCCGTCAGCAATTTTTAACGATGATGAGTGCCAGCCACGCACTATAAAACTTACACATTTATGGCAAATTTATAATGACATAAATAGAAATCCACTACATGAGGCGCCGGCCTGCCGTATTAAGAAGGTTGAAGGCTCTCATCAAAGCTATCAGCTTTGTCTGTTTGATGGGCAACATAAAGCGCTTTCATTTTGGGTTGCAGGCAGAGAGTCAGTTGTTGTTAAAATATATTTGGATCTGCACAAAGACCAAGCGGTCCGGTTGGTGAACTCAGTTCAAGCGAAAATCAAGAAATTACCTCTTTCTCCATTTGAGCTTTCAGCAAAAATGGCAGAAGAGTGGCAGGAGAGAGTAAGTAAGTATGAGGCCGATGTAGGCACAGCTGTTGCCAATGAAGCTGGTTTTTTGAAGTGGGTCGAAACCGATGAAAGGAAGAGGGCTAAGTCTGCTCTCGAAGACGCTATTATTGATAATATTGTTCAAGATCCGCTCTTGAATATTATTAATCTAGTTTCCAAGCCTGGAGAAATTAAGGGAGGGGTTACAATAACTGAGGTGGCTTTTAGGAATAAAGTGATTAAGCCGCTTCTGCATATGCAGCCGCTAGTGGAGTCATTTTTAGAGTCACAAAAGTGCCGTGATAGAGAAGCTAATACGGTAATTAATGCCTTAAATATTTTATATGGAAAAGCTTTCGATATTAAGTCGCCGAGCCCCCAAGAAGAAATTCGTGCCAAGCGTATGATATACCAGTCGGCTATGAATTTTACTGCAGGAATGCTCCGTCAGTTAATAGGTCATCGTCTTGCATGCTCAGCACCACGCCAGCTTCTAGATAAAGAGCCTGATGCAAGTATGTGGAGTACCATTGAGGAAGATATTGCTCGATTTCTTTCTCATCCGGTATGGACTGCGGAGTTTTCCTCTAGCCAGAAAATGAAAGCCGTTCAAGATGCACTATCTAAGAACCAAGATATTGGACAGGCATTAAGCTCCGTTGGTTTAAAACTTGGCTTCATCGTCGGTGTCGATGAGCTCGATCCTCAGTGGAATGCCTGAAGAATGTAATCCTCGGCGGCTGCGGTTGTTGTAAGCGCCGCCGAGATGGCTTTAACTAAGTGCTCTAAATGAGAAATTTTTTGAAGTCATGCGGTAACATGCCAGCTAAGGCTTTCCAGCCTAATACTTCAATATCGTAGGTAAGCCCAAGCTGATCAAGGACGGTAGAGAGCCTTCTAGGTGCTCCAGCATCCTTTCCTCCGCTGCCTTTCTTGAGCTTTTTCTGCTCTTCATCGAAGTAGAGCTTTGTCACGAGAGTCATGATCCCTGGGCTAAGGACAATCCATTTACGTGCCATCATCTGTTCGAAGACCTCGCCGGTTTTGTTTACCGGGATGCCGAGGACGGCTGTGAGACATTCGGGATTCTCTCGATGTGCCCGGTATGCGAGCCATAGTGGTGCCATCTTCTGGCGGTAAACCTTTCGCCAGTTCCCTGGTTCGTATATCCATAATGCTGACTCGCCGATTTGCCCCTTGCTTCCAATGAACCTAGCTGCGAAACGCAGGGTTAACCAGCTCCAGAAACCTTGGTCATTTTCCAGCGATTCTTCGTCCAGACCACCTGCGATAATGGCCTTGTCGATGGCTTCTGCAAGACTCAGTTTTGTCGCAAAGGCTTCTTGATCGAAAATCGATGCAGGGATCGGAGCGCCGCATGCTTTTGTAAATGCCGTACTGCTCAACAGCTCTTCTTGCACCTGGGTGGATGAATTCTGCCGGGCCTGTTCTAACCAGATACGCATCTGACTGATGCCATCTTGGTTGAGTGCTCGCATTTGCAACATTTCCATTTCAATCCTCCTGAGTCATGTCCATGGCATTTGCGAGATGAGCGCGCAGCTTTTTCTCCCTGCTGAAGCCCGTAACGGCTTTTTGAGCCCAGTCATCTATGTCGCTATGTTCAATGGTGTTTGGGCAAGGGCAGCCTGCCCATTTTTCGCCCTGTTCCAACCACATGTTTGAGGTAATGCCTTCACCTGTATCGCTCTCATCATCTTTGTCAGTACCTTGGTCGTGCGCAAGGTAGATGAGGATGGCCCGGATCACGCCAGGAAGCAGGGATAGCAGGATAGGACTGGATTTTATTTCTTGCTTGGTGCCCAAAGCGCTGTCGAGCACCAGAGTCGGAGTCTCGCCCATATTTTCGAGCTCCCAGACACCACCGTGTAGGTCACGCATGACAATGGGGAGCAGGGAGCGCTGTGGTGATTGCCCGTCCTGCGTGTTGTGAGCTTCCACGCCTTCAGCTGTTGCCAGCAAACGGCAAGACCCCGGTTCTACAACGAGTACTCGGTAACGAACATCTTCGGGATCGCCCATCGAGGAAATATCGAACTGGGAACTTGCGCCATCTTTGGCGAATGCTTTCCCTGCATGCCCCCATGCATGGCGGATACGTAGGACCCTACCGCGCTCTGCCTCTACAACCACTTCGGCATCAGGTTTGAGGTCGTAGCCGTTGAGCCTGAGTTGGACGTTACAGATCAGCTTATTACCCTGCGGCTCAATAATGATTTTCACATCCTCTCTGAGGATCTTGGCGCGATCAGTAAAGTTGAATCGACGGCTCATTCTTCTACCTCCTCATCTTCGTCCGAGGACTCTCCGAATGGGGTAGAGCCAACTTTCATTATCAGGTCGCGGTTCAGATCTGCAGGCAGGAACGTTATTTCAAAATCCGGGGCAGTAACGTGAAGCATCAAGCTGCCATCGGTGCCGCTCACAACCGAGACCGCGCCGTTTTTTTCAACTTTGAAATCACTTTTATCATCAACGCCTTTGGTCGCAGCTTTGTGTAAGTCGAAGTCGAATCTGGAATGAGCCTTGAAAGGGTTACGACCACGCAGGTCGTATGCAGCCCGAAGGTTCAGAATGTAGCCATCACTATTGGTGAAACCTTCGGGGTTACCGGTCAGGTGTATCTCACCTGCTGATTGCTTCAACTTCCAGCATCGTGGCGTGGGGGCCGGGATAGGTGGGATGTCTACGTCTGAAGTCTTGTGTGGATCTTTTTCGCGTTCAACGAGTTCTTTATCCTTTGATGCTTGAGGTGGTGCGTCGTTAGCTGGGAGAGGAAGAATAGCTGCCAGCAAGTTGTGGTCCGGTTTGCCTTCCTCGGTAATCAGCTTTTCGAGTAGCTTGAGTGCGCTTTCTCGCACAAACGGAATGAGCCTGTGTGCTGTGCTGTATTTCTGTTCCTGGAACTTATCTCTGTCTTTTTTCCAGTCTGTGTGCGCGGGGCATTCAGCTCGGCGCAGAGCACCTGCAATCGCACTATCTGAGACGTGAATGAGAGCAACGCTGTCAGGTGTCTTCTTGGGGTTAGTCAGGTTAGGGATTATCAGTTCATCTCTGACGTATATAGGAAGGTGGCGACCTGGTTTTCTCTTGATAAGAACATCGAAGTGTCCAGTTTGCGCGGCACTTTTAGCAGGCTTGATCACCATAGGGACTTTGAAGTGCACGATCTGGCCATGGTCGAGAGCTGACTCTATGTCTTGGGGAGGGATCGAGGTTTTGTAGCTCGGCCAATCATAGTTAAGGTCAGTCGAACCGGATTCGTGGACTACATCGACCATTAGAGGTGATGTTTGACCAAGCTTTAGCAGGCTGCCAGCGAGCTGAATTGCGTCTTGGAATTGGTCATTATCAGAGACTGCTAGCTTAAGAGTTTCAAAGCTTTGGGCATTGAACCGCTGGAAAAAACCGCTGCTGTGATCTCTCAGTTCGACAATCAAATTACCTGCGAGAATCGGGATGAAGTATTCCCGAGCGACTGCAGATGCTAAGCGCTCCAGAGTTACGTACTCCTCGTACATCCAAGGAATGACCAAGCCCAAGCCGGGTTCTTTGTCGCGACTGAGCCGAAAATCGGAGTTCAGCTTCTTGGTAACTTCGTCACTGGTAAACGGAACCTGAAGCCCGTCCTCATCTAGACTGAACCAGCCATCAGGCGTGTATTGCGTTTCGGCAATACTGTGATGGCGCAGGATGGTCTGCCCCATTACGTGCACCCCTGGCTCTGATGCTCTGAGGGTGACTGCAAAAAACGAGCGGACACGGCTAGTGCGTGGAATAACGATTTTACCGACACCCCAACTACCGCGAGCGCCGTCGCCTTTGTTGGATAGGCCTTCTGCTCTGAAGAAGTGATAGAAGTTGCCGCCAGCTTCCGGCTCAGTAGAGTTTACTTTCCCTTCTAGACCATTTGTGCCGAAGTCTTCGATAGTCAGATACGAGCAGGTTTCCTTGCTCCAGTCGGGTAGGCGGGCAAGGCTAATTTCTTTCGCAGAGAAATGAGCTTGAACCTGCTCTGGAAACCAGAAGCTGGCCTGACCGGCAGGTAGTTTGCCTAAAGAAAACACAATTCTGACCGGATCCTTACCCGCCCGAGCGTCGAGAGAGTTCTGAATCGTCTCGCGAATAAGAGCATGTTCGAGCCCTCCAATGGACTGTTCTTGAAAGAACTCCTCCTGCACAGGATCTCGCGCTTTAGCTCCTCTAGATAATGGCAGGAAGCTCCATTGTGGTTGTCCGCTCATCCTGAACCTCTCAAAGGCAAATGTTTTAGTCAGTTAGGCTTAAAGCTTGAAGTCGCCCGTTGATCCACCATCAGCATCGCTGAAGCGAGATTTGGCCTGGTCCAGCTCTTTCTGTAGCGCCTTGAAGATCTTTTTCACGTCATCATCGTTGAAGCTGTAGGCGTTCCTGTTGGAAAGGTTTCCGATCAGACGGATGTCATTCATGGCTCGGTTAACACGCTGCTCGGCTAACCTGACGAATTTTTCGCGTTTATCGCTCATGATGTTCTCCATATATTTACGTTTTGATGAGCATTTTTGCTCAACATTTCGTAAATATATAAGAATTGTTTGCTGGTTTGGTCAAGCTTTTTTTGGGGCCACTGGCCATCATGCGACCAAAGTCAGCGACTGAGGAGCAGAGTGCGAGAGGCGATAACTGAGCGATTTCTGGTTCGATGAGCAGTGAGAAGGCCTGAAACAGAGGCCTGGCGTAACGATTTCACAAGCCTGGAACGTGCGGGCAGCCTGATAAGTCAGGCCAAGACAGATATTTTTGATTACAATCGCGCACCGCTTCCAGGATCCACATTAGGTCTGACTCCGGCGCGCGAATCCCGCATTCCCAAAGCTCCATTACCCGCCAGCTCTGCCCAAGTAACTGGCTGCGGTTGAGAGTGTCGCGAGCGACGTTCTGTGCAAATTTGAGTTGCCAGAAGTCTTCTCGCGTACGTGGGTTTGTGGCGTAACGACAGCCCGGGTGTCTGTGCCAGAAGCATCCCTGGATGAAGATGCACAAGTGGTAGCGAGCAAGCACTATGTCGGGCCTTCCGGGAAGGTCACGTTGGTGCAAGCGATACCTGAAGCCATGCCGATGCAGCAGCCTCCGGACTTTCATCTCCGGGGATGTATTGCTGCCGCGGATGCCAGCCATCATGCGAGACCTGACTTCTTTGCTGACTATGTCCATGAATCAAGACCAGAAGAATCTTTTTCCAGACCTTACGCCCGTAGAGCCGATTGGTGAACTTGAGCAGCCTATCCAGGTGGTTGACCTCTTCGCGGGGCCAGGAGGCCTAGGTGAGGGCTTTAGTTCGTTCGGAGACGGTAAGCGATTCGAGATAGTTGTGTCTGCGGAAAAAGATCCAAAGGCCTGGCAGACGCTGAGGCTCAGGGCGTTCTATCGGCTGCTCAAGAAACACAAAAAGAGTCACCTTCACGAGTACTACAGCTATTGCAATAATCCCGCTGCTGCAGATGGCTTCACCCCTTCGGAGGAAACGAAGGCGCTTTGGGATGAAGCTGAAAATGAGGCCAGGTGCATAACTCTAGGCAGTGAAAAGGGTAATAAAGAGCTGGATGATGCACTGAGTCACCTAATAACAGGCTTAGACGAAAAGCGTCCGTGGGTGCTCATCGGTGGGCCACCTTGCCAGGCATATTCGGTTGTAGGTCGTGCACGAAATCAGGCCAAGGCTGACTATAAAGCTGAAGAGGATCATCGCCATTTCCTCTACAAGGAGTACCTGCGCATCATCAGGGAGAAGCAGCCTACGGTCTTTGTGATGGAGAACGTGAAGGGTATTCTCTCGTCGAAGGTCAACAATGAGCGGATCTTCTCCAACATTCTCAGGGACCTTTCAGCCCCTCATGAGGCTCTCGGTCAGGAGGGGAGCGGTAAGCGCTATCACATCTATTCGTTGGTTACAGGTACACATTTTTCCCCTGACGATGATGTCGACAAGATAGATCCCAAAGCTTTCATCATCAGGGCCGAGAATTACGGTCTTCCTCAGGCTCGGCATCGAGTCATTCTATTGGGCATTTCGGAGGACTGTCTGCCGAAGGATGTAGCTCAGGTGAAGTTGGCCATGGGCGATTCTGTGGCTACCGTGGGCCAGGTTATCGGGAGTTTGCCAAAGCTGCGCAGTGGTTTGACCAAGATGGCTGACAGCCAGGAGCGCTGGGCTTCAATCGTGTTGGAGCAGACTCGCTTTCTCCGCGATCAAATCGATGTGGCCGACAAAATGTGGCAAGCCCTTGGCGATGTTATGCAAGATTTCAAAGCCCCGGAAAGTTGGGGTGGGAAACGCGTCAAAAGAGCTGTCAGCAAGGACGATGGTGGTACAGGCAATACCAAGCTGGACGACTGGTATCGTGATCCAGATCTGGACTTCTGGTTGAACCATGAGGTGCGCGGTCACATGCCGACAGATCTGCGTCGCTATGTGTTTGCGGCCGCTTACGCAAAGATTCACGGTGTGTCGCCCAAAGGCCACAAGGGTTTTAATCTTGAAGGGCTTGCACCAGACCACGCTAACTGGGAAAGCGGTCTGTTCAGTGACCGCTTTCGAGTCCAAGCGGAGCATCTGCCAGCAACTACCATCACCAGCCATATCTCAAAGGATGGGCATTACTTCATCCATTACGACCCAGCTCAGTGCCGTAGCCTGTCAGTACGTGAAGCCGCTCGCATTCAGACTTTCCCTGACAACTACTTCTTCCAGGGAAATCGGACGGAGCAGTTCCACCAAGTTGGTAACGCAGTGCCACCGCTATTGGCTTCCCAAATCGCGAAAGTCGTTTTCAGGATCCTCTTCGACAAAGTCGAGGCCTACGACTTGCTGCAGCACGAGAAAGCCGACGCGAAGGAAGAGGCGGTTTGTATCTGATTAGGTGTCGATAAAGCGTCGAAAACACTGTTACGAATTGAGCCGAAATGAGCAGGTGAGGGCGACGGAAGCCCTGTATTGAGCGAGTTTGGCACGAACTGAAACGCTGGCAGACGGGTTCGAATCTCTCCTTCACCGCCATATTGAAACGCCTAAGGCCCTGAAAACTGAGAAGTTTTCGGGGCTTTTTGCTTTCTGGGGTTTGGCACTGTGCAAACCAGCCTACCTCTCAAGCAGACCAATACCCATGCGCACGCAGCAGCTGATCCGTTAAGTCATGCCTTTCGATGCATGATTCGCGCGTTTCAACCAGGTGCGCCAGGAGGGCCGCTATTGAGAGCCGCTGTTCTGTCGAACAGTAGCTAATCAGCGGGCTACCCGGGCCATCACTCTCAAGCAGCTCCATCAGTTGAAACATAAGGTAGGACTCAGCTTGTTCGGTGTTTTCCAAGGCAAACCGTACCAGTGCAGGCAGGTAATAGGCTTTCCCTTGTGGTGAGCAGAAGCTGATGGGGTTCCAGCCTGGATTGCATACGTCATCTAGCTTCAGCGATTGCCGATCATGTGAGCGCAGCAGCGAATCGTGTTCCTCGCACTCTTCGCAGTGCAGGTAATTAGTGAAGTGTTCCGGCCGTTCGACCAGGTCGAATGCCGCCAGGACTTCAGCGATGATTTGGACGTCTGTGCGCATCAGCCAGCTTCTAATTTGTGCAGAGCCATGAACTGGATATCCGCTTGGATTTCAGCTTCGAGAAACGCTTGAATCTGCTGAGTTCGGATGCCTGCCAGCACTACGGCAACTGCCGATCATTTGGATAAAGTTGGTTGTTGTCGTACAGCGCCTGGGCTTCGCTTTGCGAAATGGGTGCCGAGTTTTTGCGCGGGGCGAATACCAGCGGCACTTTCACGTAGCTGTCGTAAGGGGCTCCATTGCACATCAGTGGCCGGAAACGCATCGAGGTGGTCGTATGGTAGGCGGCTCTGTCGAACCTGGCGTCGGTTGAACTGATCACTTTGATGGCTTCGGGCAGCCCCGTGGAGGAAACCGCGACGGCGAGCCATACGGTCTGTGGGGCCTGGATAGAGACGTCTTTGGGGTATAAGGCGCGCCCTGAATCGATGGCGGCGGTGGCTACGCAGCCCTGAACATCCTTGGGGAGGCGATCAAATTGCCGTCCGGGAAATACAGTGTCGGCCTCGCAGTCGGGAAAGTAGGTGCATAAGGCTTGGCCAGGATGCTTTTTATCCTCCAGTTGGCCTTCGAGGGGCTCGGTTGCCGAGGCCGCTTTGGTGAAGGTACCGCTGACGTAACGCTGGCATCCGCTCAACGAGGCGATAAACGCCAGCGCCAATATCCATTTAGCCGTGTGCAGCATGCCGAGTCCTTCCCTGGAGCATTCGGGGCGAGGGGCACCGAATGAGACGGCGTCATCTTACTGGATGTGCCCAGGTGGATTGCAACACGGCTACGGGTGCAACGCTTTAGCCATGCAGGACAAAGATCCCCACCTGCGGTGCCGGACTCAGCCATTGGCGTTCGACCGTCCAGCCCGCTTGCTCCGCCAGGCGTCGCACCGAGTCGGGAGTGTATTTGTGTGAGCACTCGGTATGCAGGCGCTCGCCGGCACTGAAGTGGAAGGTTTGTCCGGCAGCCTCGACTTGTTGCTCCTGGGTGCTGACCAGGAACATTTCCATGCAGCTCTGCTCGGGGTTCCATTCGGCGAGGTGGAGGAATTGCTCAGTGTTGAAAGTGCCGTCCAATTCCCGGTTGATACGGGTCAGCAGATTTTTGTTGAATTGGGCGGTGATGCCGTCGGCATCGTCGTAGGCGGCTTCCAGGGTGGCGATGTCTTTGAGCATGTCCAGGCCGACGATCAGGCGCGCATCTGCGCCGAGAAAGTTGCGCACTGAGCGTAGGAAATCGACGGAGTCCTGTTGGCAGAAATTGCCCAAGGTCGAGCCGGGAAAGAAGGCGACGCGGGGGCGGGTGCGCGCGGCGGTGGGCAGGTCGCCAAGGTGGCAGAAGTCGCCGACCTCCGGCGCTACCCAGAGCGCCGGGTAGTCTTTTTGCAGCTGCACAGTGGCCTTGCGTAAGGCTGATTCGCTGATATCCAAAGGGATATAGACGTCGAGTTGTGGTGATGCTTCGAGCAGCAGGCGGGTTTTGACGCTGGCACCGCTGCCGAATTCGATCAGTGCCGCACCGTCGGGAATGCAAGCCGACAGCTCGTTGGCGATATCTTTCAACAGGGCGGTTTCGGCGCGGGTGGGGTAGTACTCACGGGTGCGGCAGATGGCTTCGAAGAGTTCAGAGCCTGCGGCGTCGTAGAAGTACTTGGGTGCCAGGCTTTTTTCCGATTTTCCCAGGCCATTGCGTACGTCCTGGCCGAAGGTTCTGTTGTGGTTGGCGCGCTTTTCGTCTGCACCGGTCTGTTGCGAGGGTAGGTCGCGTGCCAGGCGTAGGCCGGAAAACATCCAGCGTTGGCCTGGGTAGTAGAAGTTGCGGTAGCTGAGCCGGGAATGGCCGCGAGGTGTGATGCAGGCACCGCCACGCAGGACCAACTGGCTGACCATAAATTTGCCGTTGTATTCGCCCACGGCGCTGGTAGCGGGGCGAAAGCCGGGGTAGGGGGCGTAGGCGCTTTGCGTCCATTGCCAGGCGCTGTCGTCAATCTGTTCGAGCAAGCCGGAGCGTGCGGCGATTTCCCATTCGGCTTCGGTTGGTAGCCGCGCATTGGCCCAGCTGGCGTAGGCGCAGGCTTCGTAATAGCTGATATGCATCACCGGTGCCGCTGCATCGATATCCCGCAGGCCGGCGAGGCTCATCTGCTGCCAGCCTTGGCCATGGGCTTGCCAGTACAACGGCGCTTGCCAGCCTTGCTCCTGAACGGTGCTCCAACCTTCCGACAGCCAGAGCTCGGCGCGTTTGTAGCCGCCGTCGGCAATAAACGCCAGCCACTCGCCGTTGCTGACCAGGCGATCACTGATTTCGAAAGGCTGCAGCCAGGTGGCATGCCGGGGGCTTTCATTGTCGAAGGAAAATTCTTCGCCTATATGGCCGAGTTCCACCATGCCGCCGGCCATCAGCTGGTAGTGGCCGTGGCGATCTCCCGACGGTTCGCGCCAGTTTGCCGCGTAGGCCGGCCTGAGGGGCGACAGGCTGAACAGATGGAGGATGTCCATAAGCAACAACTCCTGATGTTGCTGCTCATGGGCCAGGCCGAGCTCGATCAGGCTGCTCAGGGTGGCCACACCCGAGCCGTTGAGCAGGCCTTGCATATGCTCGTCCACATGGCGCCGGTAGTCGCGAATCCGCGCAAGTGGTGGGCGACTCAACAAACCTCGCTGTGGCCGCGGTTGGCGTGGGCCCAGGGCTTCGTAGTAGGAGTTGAAGAGGTAGGCAAAGCTGGGGTCGAAGGGGCGGTAGTCGGGCAGGTGGGGCGTGAGCACAAAGGTTTCAAAGAACCAGGTGGTATGGGCGACATGCCACTTGGCGGGGCTGGCGTCGGGCATGGATTGCACCACCATGTCCTCGTCGCTCAGGGGGGTTATCAGGGATTCGCTGTAACGCCGTACGGATAGATACCGCTCAAGCAGGCTCGTGTTCATCAGGGTCCCTCTAGCAGCGCCGTTATCAGGGTTGGCCTGCGGGGCTGTTCAGTGGCGCATGGGGGTGAAAAGGCACTCTGTGGTGCCTTGATCGAAGTTATAGGTCTGATGCATTCGGTTCTGAAAAAGTTCGTCGCAATTGACTGGCCGCGGTCGGATTGGCGGTTGATCCAGCGTAGCAGTTGGCTTCAAGGGCAAAACTCAGGCGCACCGGTTTCTGATTGACGGGCAGAGGCGTATGGCCAGGGCGACCCAAGGCGCTGGCCATAGACGTTGCGGGCGGTTAGGAGCCGGCTTTGCCGTCTGAGCCCTGCTTGCCATCTTGCGAACCGGAACTGCTGCGACTCTCCTCCCGCCCGCTGCCATCGGTGCCTGGAGTAGGCGCATTGTCGGGACCATCAATGCCGGTGCCGGTACCCTGGTCGATACCGGTGCCCGGCGTGGGCAGGGTGGGCGGTGTAGGGTTGGTCGGGCCGCTGCTATCGGTGCTGGGACCCGTGCTGTCAATGCTGTCCGCGGCCAAGGCTGCGGTACTGACGCCCAGAAATGCGGATAAGCAGAGCGCGATGAGCGGGGATACGTTCATGTCATCTCTCCTTTGCAAATAATCGCTACCTAAGTTGGTCCGTCTGAGCGCTGCAGGGTTCGACAAAGCGGATCAATGGTGATCACAACACCCCGTGAGACAACCGGGTACCAACGCCGCTGATGTGGGCGTTGAGGCATGTTCAGAGGGAGAGGGCGGCACCTTGATCGGTCGACGCTCGGCATAGGTTCGGGAGGAGCGATGAGCCAGCTTTATCTTGGATTGTTTGAGCGCTTTGACCGGCACCATCGTGAAGCCGGCAATCATCCCTTGCAGAATCGACATCAACTGGTCGTTAGTGCCTTGTTCCGCGACGAAACCGGAAGCGCCGGCGCGAATATAGGCTTGTGTTGCGCGCGACGGCCCGAGCGCCGAATAGATTAGAACCTTTACCGATGTACCCAGCTTGGCAATCTGGGCCACGATAAATGTTTGTTTAGGAATTGCGCAGCGAAAGTTGAATATGACGATATCGGGTAAATGAAGCTCGCTCAAAATCAGTGCTTGTTCCAGTCTGCTGGCCTCGCCGCAAATATGAAAGCCGCGGGCTTTACATACGCTTCTAAGATGATCTCGGCTAGCTGATCGATCACTTGCAATCAGGATTTTATACATGCGCTTCCTGCGCTCCTCACAAAATTCAACCCGCTGGGTAAGTAGCGTAGATTAGGGAGGAGCTCAGGGAGCTTGATGCAGGATCTGTCTGAAGATAAGCGCGTAATGTTTAGCGAAGTTGACTTACGTTTCTTCGCTTAACCCAAGCCGTTACGCTTGGCGAAGTCCACCAGGGCAACCAGGTTAAATGCGTTGAGCTTGAGCTGAAGACGGGTTTTATAGGTGCTGATGGTTTTGTTGCTGAGCAGTAGCGAATCGCCGATTTCTTTATTGGATTTTCCTTGTGCGAGCATCTGCAGCACCATGATCTCGCGGTCCGACAAGCTGTTGAGCATGGCGTGCTCGCTGCTGTTGGAAATCGTCGGGTTGACGGTGCTCAGGATATCGGTGGGGAAGAAGCTGTAACCAGAAAGCGCTGCCCATACCGCACGCTGCAGTTCTTCAAGGTTATCCCCTTTGGTCACAAAGCCTGCCGCACCTGCTTTCATGCAGCGAAACGCCAGCAGGTCTGCCGGTTGCGAGGTAAGAATCAACACCCGCGGGCGAGGTTTGAGGGTGCTGATCCGTGCGAGCACCTCCAGGCCATCTATTTTCGGAATGCCGATATCCAGGATCACCAGGTCCGGGCGGTGGTTCCTGATCAGGGTGAGAGCATCGACACCGTTATCGGTTTCGCCAACCAGAGTGTGCCCCTCGCGCTCCAATAACAGTTTGACTGCCAGTCGTATGACTGGGTGATCATCGACAATTAGTACTTTTCCCATGGTTTTATCCGTTTATTAGTTGTTGGTTGAGTGATGCGTGATGTTTAGCTGCTCTGAAAGTGCAGCTTGTAGTTTTTCCAATGTTTTGCATATTTCGATAGCAAGGCACTTCATTTGAAGTTCGGATGTGGCGTTATTGAATTCCTCTTCGTACGCCATGGTTGCTTTTATAAGCGGCTTCGAATTGATGAGTTTGGCAACTCCTTTTAGTCGGTGGGCCAGAAGAGAAAGCTCCTTCCACTGTTCTTCCTCAATTTTTATGTTCAGTTGTTGCAGGTCCAGTTCGTTGCTGGTGTGTAGTTGGGTCAACAACATTGCGATCAACTTCTCATTGCCATTGGTCAGGCCGTTGATGCTTTCTTTGTCGATGAGTTGCGCATGTTCGGATTTCTCGACGTTATAAGTCTTCTGTTCTGTCGAGGAACGCGGCTCAAGGTTATCCAGGCAGGCTTCCAGTTCGGCCAGGCTCACCGGTTTGAAAAGGCAGCCATCCATCCCTGTCTCAATGCAGCGAACGCGCTCTTCGGCTTGCGCATTGGCGGTGAACCCCATGATCCAAGAGGGGACAAGGTTTGCTTGCGCTTCATAAGCACGCCATTCGCGGGTCAGTTCATAGCCGTCCATTACCGGCATGCTGCAGTCGGTGATGATCAAGTCGAAGGTCTCTTGCTTTAGCAACGTCAGCGCTTGCAGGCCATCCTCCGCTTCCTGAACGCTATGGCCCAGAAACTGCAGTTGTTGGCCTAGCAAGAGCCGGTTTGCCGGATGGTCATCCACCAGGAGAACTTTCAATTTTCGATTCATGGGTTGAGTCACTTTGGGAAGAGTGGGCAGGGCTATAGGCGCTGGTTCCAGTTCTGGAGCGGTCAAGTCGATGGTGATTCGGGTTCCCTGGCCGGGTGCGCTATTGAGCTCAAGGGTGCCGCCCATCATTTCCACCAACTGGCGACAGATGACTAGGCCCAATCCGGTACCGCCCCGGCTGTGCTTGATGTTGGCCGCCTGGGTGAAGGGTTTGAATAATTGCGCTTGGTCTTCAGCGGTAATGCCAATGCCGGTGTCGGCGAGTTCGATATGCACGTGAACGCCATCGCTCGTCCGAGTGTTGCTGACGGAGATAACGATCCCCCCTGCGTCGGTGAACTTGACGGCATTGCTGATAAGGTTGGACAGCACTTGCTTCAGCCGTCCGGCATCCAGCGATATATCCAGATTTGGCAGGAGGTTTTCCTCCAGGCGAAGGTAGAGCCCCTTCTGTCTGGCGACCCCGCTGAATATTCTGCTGACAGAGCTGGTGATCTCGGACAGATTGCAGCGCTGAGCCATCAACGTGACGTTTCCTGATTCAATTTTGGCAAGGTCGAGAATGTCATCAATCAACTCGATCAATGACTTCGAGGAACCATAGGCCACCTCGAGGTCGTCGCGGTCCCAGGCATCTCCACGATCCATCCGCTGAATAGTCAGCTCCAGCAGGCCAATGATTGCATTGAGTGGGGTGCGGATCTCATGACTCATCACCGCCAGGAACCGGCTTTTGGCATCGCTCGCTTGCACGGCACGATCGTGGGCGTCCCTGAGCTGCTGCAGCAAGAGCACGTTGGAGGTCATATCAGCGTAGCCAGAAATCAAACCAGCGATATTGCCGTTCTTGTCGGTATAGGGTCTGTCCCACTGGCGGAAGGTCAAGTGCATGCCGTGGACCTTGGCGTCCAACTGGCGTTGATCGGCGATGCCGTTTTCCAAGATGCGGAAATACAGGCGCTGATGTTCTTCTGCTTGCCGACGGTCGAGCAGAATGAATTCCGAGGTCAACTTGCCTATTACATCGTCCGGCGTGATTCGCAGCTGTGCATAAAAAACCTGGTTGCAAAACACGAATCGACCGTCGAGATCGCGAACGGCAATCGCCATGGGAATGCTATCCAGAAGGGTGCTGCGAAACTCGAAGCGTTGGGCCTCCTGCTGCATGTGTTTACGCTTGATAAACAAATAAAGAATAAGGCTGACCAGTAGCATTGAGCTGAACGTGGCACCAATACTGAGGATGCGAAAAGAGCTGACGTACTCTTTCCATACGCTTGCCTTGGCTGGGGTGACCGCTTTCCAGTTGTTCATCAGGCCGTTGATATAGTTCGGCCCTAATTGGTCGATTGCCTTGGCCATGACGCCATACAGCACGGTTTGCTCTTTACGGATGGAAAAGGGCAGGTTGGCCTGATAGTCGGGTAGCGACGTGGCAACTTTCAAATCCTCGGCAAAGTACTGTCTGATGAGGTAAGTTGCGGTGGGCAACAAAGTAATCGCTGCATCCGCTTCACCATTGGCAACGGCAACCAGACTGTCCAGTTGTGATTCTTTTTTTACCAATTGAATACTTGGGTCGGCTTGTACAATTCTTTCCGCCACAAAATTATTGCGTTGGATTGCTACTTTCTTGTTCTGAAGATGGGCAAGGTTTTCAATGTTCGAATTCTTGTTGGTAACAAGAGCAAAACTATTGAATAAGTAGGGTTCGGTGAATCGCAGGTATTTCGTGCGATCCGGGTTAGGCAGTATCGTCACGGCCATGTCGGCAGCACTATTTCGCAGGTTTTCTTCTAAGCCACTGACCGACGGAGAGTCGACAATAGTGAAATTGACCCCGATGCGTTGGCTGATTTGCGCAAGCATGTCAATGACAACGCCGCGTATTTCCCCTGTTTCATCATAAAAGCTATAGGGAGGCAGCGAACCATTGATGGCAACTCTGACCTCGGGGTTAGTGGCCAGCCACGCTTGCTCTTGTTCGGTGAACACCGAGTCTGACGGGCGTTCTGCATCGATATTGGCGGACCAGTAATCCTGTATCCGCTCTTTCTGCAGTTGTGCGGTGTGCTCCATCACCTCATTGAAGAGTTCACGAAGTTTTACCTGGTCAGCACGAAATAAAAAACCGTAGCCGCTTTCTTTCCAGTTTTTTAACGGATACGTATGCAAGTGGGTAAGCTCACCCTGGCTCAGGTAGTAGCCCGTTGCAATAGGATCGCCGATAAACCAGCGCTGGCGTTGGTATTCGACGGCATGCAAGGCTTCCAGTACGGAGGCATATTGGACAGCCGAAACATTGGGGTATTGTTCGATTACCCGGTCTTCCAGAGTGAATTTTCCTGCCAAGGCAATTTCGCCTTGCACCTTTATTTTCGAAAACCCCAACTCGGTGCCGCGGCCAACGATAATTGGCGTATTCAACGCGTAAGGTACGGAAACCTCGAGTTCCGGTAAGGCACTGCCAGCGAGCCCTCTGCCTAGCACATCCACTTCGCCGTTTTGCAGCGCCTCAAGCGCTGATTGAATGTTTGGATAAACACGAATCTGTGGTTGAAGATGCAGGGTGCTACTGATGAGGTGGATATAGTCCGCAACTATGCCTTTAAGGCTTTTTCCTTGAATGATTTCGTAGGGCTCGAAATTTTCCTGGCTAACACCCACGATCAGGTTCTTTTTGTTTTTCAACCAGGCGAGGTGTTGAGCGTCTATCGGGATCGACAGCGGCTCTGCGGTAATGGTGGGGGAGAGCGTCAGCGAGTCGTCAGCGTGCGTTGCTGCTACCCCGATGGTGGATAGAGCGGACAACACCAATATCAGGCCCAATCGGCAAATAGCCCGACCTCCGAAAGATTCGGATAATGAGAGAAGGGTACTCATCATTGTTGGGGTGGCAGCAGACATTGTCTTGACTCGGTTGATCGCAGCGTAAGAGTGTTGTTAATTCGAGAGCGGGGCTCTGGCTTAACTGGTTTTTAGAAGGTGCTCCGGTTTTCGCTGTGCAATCCATAGCTTCAATTGCTCAGCGGAAATTGGCGGGGAAAATAAATAACCTTGACCAATATGGCAGCCGAGCCCCTGTAGGAGTTGAAGTTGCTCTTTTGTTTCAATTCCTTCGGCGACCAGTTGCACACCGATCGTATTGCTGAACTTGGTCATGGTGTCCACGGCCGCCACACTGCGATGGTTTGTCAGCAGTGCGTTGGTGAAGCTCATGTCCAATTTGATTTCCGTGCAAGGCAGCTCGCAAATACGCTGCAGCGAGGAAAAGCCGGTGCCAAAATCGTCAATAGAAATACCGCAGCCCAACATACGCAAATGAATCAGGTTTTCCAGGCAAACTGCTGGGGCTTCCAGCATGCCAGTTTCGGTGATTTCGACGATCAGATTGGCAGGGTTGAATTTTGCAGTGGCAGTTAGCTGCGCAATATGTTTATGCAGGCTCGGGTCTTTTAGCTGCGCCGCATCGATGTTTATCGAGAGTTTGAAATCTTCAGCGAATGATTGACTGCGAATAAAGTTCAGCGCTTGTTCAAGTATGCTGAGTGTCATCGTTGATAGTTGATCGAAATGTGTCGCTATTTCCAGAAAAGCTGCCGGGCCAATCAGGCCAAGTTCCGGGTGGTGCCAGCGCATCAATATCTCGGCACCAACAACTTTCATGGTTTTCAGGTTTAACTGTGGCTGATAGAACGGAACAAGTTCGCCGTTCTGTACGGCTTTTTCAATGCAGTTCGATGACGGCATTTCAATAAGTGGGATGTCCACCCTGAGCGGGTGTTTTGGGCTGTAATTGGCGAGAGCTGTTTGCAGATCGTTCTTGCTGAATTGTCTGCGCAGAATGCCGAGTAGTTGAAAGCCTGCATGGCGGGAAAGCTGAGCCAACGCCAGGCGAATGTCTAAGTTGGTATCGCTGATTAGAATGATTGCGTCGATGCGCCCGAAGTGATGGGCTTCATGTATGACGCTAAGTTCCTGCATGGTGGGGCTGGTGAGGGGGCAGATCAGAATGGATATTTCTTTTTCGCTCTTTACCAGTTCAATTGTTTCGTCATTGTTGGTGGCGATCAGGAGTTTTTGATAGCCCAGCGATTTCAGTGACGCCGCCAACATTTGTTGCGAAAGGAAGGGGCATTCAGCGATGAGGATATTCGGCTGGGACATGGTCGCACTCCTACACAAAGACAAGTGGAGGAAATATCCCAGTGGCCATATTGCTTTTATGTAGAACCCTTCTTCCTGTCTTGTAGGGAAAATCTTATGCGTGGATTTTTTCGCCGAATTGAGGTTTTGCGTGGGGGGTGGAGAGGGGATTTCACCAGTCCCGTGGCCTTCCGATCAGGATCAGGAGGGACCGGTGATAGTCCGGCCTGATGGTCCGCGCCCAAGGCTGCCAAAGAGTCATTTTTGCCCGGTTACTATGCTTCCGGTTCGTGGAACCTCGTCTACGCTACAAGCGTTATTGGCGAGAGGCTGCTGCGGGATTTTATTCGGTGTTTTTACGCTGGCTAAGTTGTTTTAAATGCATCAATTAAGAGTTTTTAAATGTGAAGAAAGTTGCCAGGTGGGTGGTGCTGAATCGTGTGCCAGTTCTGATAGGCGCTGTGTTGTTTTCTTGCGCCGCCGGTTTTGCCGCGAGTGAGTCCTATCGGTTGATGATCGAGGGGCACTTTCGTGATGCCGAGAAGGCCCTGGTTAAAGAAAGCGCATCCAGTCTGGAAGGCGTGACGCTTAACGGTAAAGGCATGGGGGCGTTGTTACTGGCGGGGTCGTTGAACGCTTCGGTAAGAACCGCTTCCCTGGAGGCTGATTTAGGTCATGCACAGCAATTCAATATTGCCCGACCAGCCCTGCGCATCATCGCCAAACGAGTAGGTGCGAATCTGGTGTTTGTGATGGACGAGAAGGGCATTATCCGCAGCGACTGGAACAACGAAAGCCTTTCACCCATTGGCGTGGATCTCAACTACAGCCCCTATTTCCAACAAGCGATGAAGCGTTTGCCGAGTGTTTATGGCGCGATAAGTGCCATTACCGGGCGCTTGGTGTATTTCGTCGCGGCACCGGTCTATCTGGACGCGGAGGGTGAGGAGGTCACAGGCGCGGTGGTCGGGCGGTTCGAGGCCAGTGAGCTGGGCGACTTCGTGGTCAATGACGGCAAACGCATCGGCCTTCTTGTTTCACCTCAGGGCGTGGTGTTTGCGTCGGGGCGGAGGGACTGGACCCTGCGTACTACCGAGAGCAAAACCACGCAGCAGATCGAAGCCATTGCCCAGAGCGGGCAATTCGGCCACTACTTCGATGATGCCCGAGCGGTGCAGACCTTGCCGTTCAACCTGGGCGACGAAGTCGTGCAAGTGGAAAACCAGCGCTATGCCGTTTCATCGGCAGAGGTCGCCTGGAATGATCCCAGCGGCAAATGGAAACTGGCCTATATCAGTGCCCTGGCACCGGTCTACAGCGCACAGGAAGGCTGGTGGATCGGCCTGATCACTGCCGTGCTCTGCGCCTTGCTGCTGTGGTTCATAGTCCGGCGGCTGAGTGATATGCGCTTGCGTGAGGAGGATGCGGATGAAGTCGTCCATCAACGGCAACGTCTGCAATTGGTGTTGGATAACGCGCCAGTGGCGGTATGCATTCTCTCGGATGATCTGCAGTCCGGTTCTCGACGGGTTGTGCGGTTTGCTAACCCGCTGTTCGCCACAACCTTTGATGTAAAGGTGGGCGACCTCTTGCCACGTATCTATGTGCATCAGGATGAGCGCGAAGCTATCCGCGATCGGCTCCGCGGGCAAGGCATGGTCGAACAGCATGAGGCGCAGGTGTATGACTGTAATCACCAGGTCCGCGACATGTTGGTCAACTTCCTGCGTATCGATTTCCTCGGTGAAACCGCCACCCTGGGCTGGTTGATCGATATCAGTGCGCGCAAGGTGGCCGAGCGCGAGGTGCTCAAGGCCATGACCTCTGCCGAGGCGGCTACGCGGATAAAGAGCGAGTTTCTCGCCAATATGAGCCATGAAATCCGCACGCCGATGAACGCCATCATGGGCATGTCGTCGCTGGCCTTGCAGGGCGAATTGCAGCCGGCGCAGCGCAATTACATCGTCAAGGTACATCAGGCCGCCAACTCCTTGCTGGATGTGATCAACGACATCCTCGACTTCAGCAAGCTCGAGTCGGCCAAGATGGATATCGAGCATGCGGAGTTCTATCTGGAGGATGTTTTCGAGGACCTCTCCAACGCCATCAGCCTGCGCGCCAGTCAGAAAAAACTGGAGCTGCTGTTCGACATTCATCCGGGCATCCCCAAGGGGCTGGTGGGCGACCGGTTGCGGCTGGCCCAGGTGCTGATCAACCTGGGCAACAACGCGGTGAAATTCACCGAGCATGGTGAAGTGGTGGTCGGCGTCGAGCCCATCAGCGTTGAAGATAGTCGCCTGACCCTGCATTTCTGGGTCAAGGACACTGGCATCGGTCTGACTGACGAGCACAAAGCCAAGCTGTTCAACAGTTTTACCCAGGCCGACTCCTCGACCACCCGGCGCTATGGCGGCAGTGGTCTGGGCCTGGTGATTTCCAAGCAATTGGTCGAGTTGATGGATGGTCAGGTGTGGGTGGAGTCGCAATACGGTGTGGGCTCGACCTTCCATTTCGATATCAAGGTCGACTGCCTGAGTGCGGCCGTGCAACTGCCTCCGGCAATCCCCGCCAGCGAGCTGCAGGGGGTGCGCATGCTGGTGGTGGATGACAATGCCAGCGCGCGGGAAATTCTCGTGGCCATGGCGCGTGCGGCGGGCTTGCAGGTAGACGAGGTGGGCAACGGCATTGAGGCGTTGATCGCCATTGATGACCTGGAGGAAGCCGGTAGTCACTACGAGCTGATTCTGATGGACTGGCAGATGCCGATAATGGACGGCGTCGATTGCGTCGAGCTGATCCGCCAGCGCGCGCACCACCGCAGTGCCAAAGTCATCATGGTGACCGCTGCCGGCGTTGAAGAAGCCCGGCGCTCGGCGCTGCAGCAATCGGTGGAGTTCGATGCGCTGATGTCCAAGCCGGTTACCGCAGCGACCCTGCTGGCTACCATCAGTCGGGTGTTGGGCGCGCAGCGCGTGTTGCCGGAGAAGTCCGCTGCCGGCTACCAGATGCCCGCCGAGCTGAAGGTGCGACTGGCCGGCAATCGCGTGCTGTTGGTGGAAGATAACGAGATGAACAAGGAGTTGGCCATTGCGTTGTTGGGGCAGGCCAATATCAGTGTGGTGGCGGTGGCCAACGGTCAGCTGGCTTTGGACATGCTGGCTCAGGATCGGGCGTTTGGCTGCATCCTGATGGATTGCCAGATGCCGGTTATGGATGGCTACACCGCGACCCAGCATATTCGCGCCGATGCGGCGACCCAGGCGATTCCGGTGATCGCCATGACCGCCAGTGCGATGAAAGGCGACAAAGAAAAAGCCCTGGCGGCAGGTATGGACGACTACATCACCAAGCCGCTGAACGTTTCCAGCATGTTCACCATTATCGGCAAGTGGATACAGCCGACTGCGCAACATTCCGTGCCGCCCGCCGCATCGACAGCCACGCTGGCGCAAGCCGGATTGCCGCCTTTGCCGGGGATCGATGTGGATGCGGGGATGGCGGTGTGCATGAGCAATCTGGAGCTCTATACCAAAATGCTGGGCATGTTCCGTGGTCAGGCCGAGTCCTTCGAAAGCGAATTTGCGGCACGGGTGGAAGAGGGCGATACGGTGGCGATGGTGCGCCTGGCCCATACCCTCAAAGGGACGGCAGCCAATATTGGTGCCAGCGCTGTGCAGGCCGCTGCGGAAGCCCTGCAGCTGGCTTGTCAGCAGGGCTTGGCGGCTGCTGTGATCAACGCGCAATTGAGCTCGCTGGTGGATGAGCTGGCGTTGGTCGTCAGCAGTTTGCGCAGCATTGAGGCGTAAGGTCTGACGAGGCGACCGGAAGCAGAGGGGTTATGCCGCGGGCAGTGCTTGATGAGACTGGCTCGACTGTTCTTCAGCGAGCCTGACCATGCCAGCCAAAGTCGTTTCTGCCAAGATAAGCTCCACCCAAACGACATCCGCGAAAACCATGCGGATCCTGATTGCCGACGCTGATCAATATCGACGTTTTACCGTGGAAAAACTCTTGAATCAGGCCGGATGCTTTGGCGTTGCCATAGCCGCCACAGTGGATGAACTGATGCTCTTGATCGGTTTCCCAGGCAAGTCCTTTGATCTGGTGTTGGTCAACTGCGAGCTGTTGGACCAGCACAGCCCTGCTGCCCTGGAGCAGTTGCAAGGCCTTGGCAATGTGGTGCTGTACCGCAAGGGCTTTATCTCCGGGCGCATGGCCGATCCGCTGGCCGAGGTCAGCGAAGGCCTGCGGGGATTGCCTAATGTGGCGGTCACCCTGCATTGATACTACGAGTAGATCGCCGAATGGTGCGGGTAGTCGGCGGTCCGCGCGCCAATGATCATCTCGCTGACCCAACTGGTCAGAATCGAGGTATAGGCCTTCTGGTCGCTGTCCTGGCTGAGGGCGTGGTCAGCGCCGTCCACCATGCGATGGGTCAGGGAGTGGGCCTTTTCGAAGGCGGCGCGGTAGCTCATCAGGGTGGTATGGGGCACGTAGTCATCGTGTTCGGACTCCACCAGCAGCACATCCCCGGTAAACCGCGAGCAGCAGGCCAGTGCCCGATTCTGTTCCGGTAGGCACAGTGTGCGGCGATAGCGTGCCAGGCGCTCGCGGTCGAGCAGCTGTTTAGGCAGCGTCCATTCCTCATCCCAGTACAGTGCCGGCACCCGTAGCGCCAGCCAGCGCACCGGGCGCAAATCGGTAAGAAATGCCGATAGATAGCCGCCGTAACTGCTGCCGATCACGGCGATTTTTTCCGGGTCGATGGCCGGATGCCGCGCCAGTTGGTCGTAGGCGGCGACTATGTCGGCCAGGTTTTGCTCGCGGGTCACAGTCTGTTTACTCGCCGAGGTGCGTTCATGGCCGCGCAGATCGAATGTCAGACACACGCAGCCAAACCCGGCGATGCCTTTGGCGCGCGCCAGATCGCGTTGCTGGCTGCCGCCCCAGCCGTGGACGAAGAGGATGCCGGGGACCTTTTGTTCAGGTGACATCAGGGTGCCGGCGAGCACTTCGTTATCGACGCGAATATCCACGGTTTGGCTATGGGCTGGCATAGGGTTCGACCTTGACGAATTTGCTGAGGGTGCCGTGGGGTGGTACGGCTCCGTGATAGAGCTGCTGCGCACCTGGTGGACGGTCGCTGCCGTAAGTTTCGTAGGTGCTGGCATGCAGATGCTGGAGCGTCGGATCACGCTGCAAGGCTTCCAGGGCGAAAATCTCCGCAGCGCTGGCACCACCGATACGCCAGGACTGTTCCAGCACCCCGGAGCGCTCATCGCCCAAGGCATCAATACCCTGGGCGACGTCGTAGTTGCGGCGTGAGGCAATCAGCCCCAGGCAATCGAACGCGGCCTGCTCATAGGTTGTGGCTTGGTCGATGGCCAGGCGCGCCTGGGGCGACAGGGGCAGGGTGCCCAGCGCGGCATAACCGCCGCGCACGATAATCAGGTCAGAACCGCCATAGACCTCTGCGCCACTGTCGTCCTGGGTAAGCCGCTGGCTGCCGTAATAGCTGGCAATCAGGTCGCCCACCACCACCTGACCGACGCTGAAGGTCACCACTTCTCTCAAGTGTTCTTCCAACACCAGGCCCCAGGTGGCTACTTCCTGTTCGTCTTGCTGTAACAGGCAGGCGGCCAGGTGGCTGGCGTCTTCAATCAGTTCCTGACCGCGCCCGGCTTTGCCTCGCACCGCTTTGATCCGCAGTGGGCCCTGAGCCAGCAAGGTTGTGCCGGCACGCTCGGCGTCGGCCAGATCGAATACGGTGTAGCCCCGCAGCACCGCTGCCGCCGCCTGTTGATGAAAGCGTGGGTTCCAGCCCGGCGGTACAACGCTCGGTTGCTCAATCAACGGGTGGCTGATGGCTTTGGTCGCCATAAAGGGAAACTGCACGGCACCGCCAAAGAAGTCGCTGGCGTTGGCAATATCCAGGGCTTGCAGTGCTTTGCTGCCAATCACGGTTTCATTGGCAATCCAGTAACAGGGGCTGGGCGGGGTGGCTTGCGTCTGGACCGGCAAGCCCAGCAGGGCGGCGATCTTTTCCGCCAACAAGGCCTGCACCACGCGTTCATGTTCCGCTGGCGGCGCGCCAAGGCTGAGAAGGGCTACAGCAGTTCGTGCGGTTCTGTCCATCGCCCCGTCCTCGTCGGTGCCAGAGGCTGATGCCTTCCGGTCTACTCAGGTTGAGAAGGGCGAGTGGTGCCATCAGTTCCGCTTTTTTGATCAGTGGCGGGCTGCCTGTTTAGGCCAACTGCCGTTACAAATGCCCATGAACCGATTCCCGGCGGGGTCAGTCAGCAGTTAGACACACTGACCAACAAGAAACCGGAGCACAGTCCCATGAGCCGTTGGGTAATCAGCTACAGCAAAGACCAGAACACCTCGACCCTGGACGTCGAACAGGCCGACAAACCCAGCATCGAACAGGCGGTGGATTACCTGCTGGCCTGGGCCGAGCAGAACGCGGAGAAGGGCGAGTTCGGTGACCCCGACGAGCCGGCCAACGAGCCGCCGCTGAAATTGCTCAAGGACTACGGCATTACCGTCACCGGCATTTTCGCCAAGTAGCCAGCCTCAAGGTTTTTCGTAAGGCGGGTACTGGTCGCTGGGTGCCCGTCGTTGTCCCCGCGGGTCCGGTGCATCGTCGGGAATGCGCGGCGGATGGGGTGGGTCGATCTGTGGGTCGGCCAGGTCGGGGGAGTCCGGATCAAAGCCTGGACCGGCATCGATAGGCTTGCTGTCGGGCTTGTCGGGCTGCGCTTTCATACTCACCTCCAGGGTTGCGGAGAACAGCGTAAGAATGGCGCTGGGCCTGTTCCCAGGCCCAGCGCTTGGTCGCTTGGCGCGTGATCACGCGGCTTTACGTTTCTGCAACAGGGCTTGCTTGCGCACTTCCATCGCCGCTCCCAGCTCATTGAGCTGGGAGCTGCTCAGAAGTTTTTTCGCCTGTTTGAACAGGGTTTCTTCCTCTTCCTCGATATGGTGCTCAAGCAACTCCTTGAGCACTTTGGCGCGTCCGGAGAACTCCACGCTGCCCGGCGCTGTGCGCGTCAGGTGCGGTAGCACCAGGGCATCGACGGCGCGGTGTTCCTCGATGGCTTCGAAGTACAGTTTCGCCTCTTCCTTGCTCCCGGCTTGCTTGTAGGCCGGATAGAAAATCTCTTCTTCTATATGGGTGTGGGCGAACAGCTCGAGTTCGAGTTTGTTGAGTAGCTCCACGCGTTTTTTCAAGGCGCGCTCGGTGGTCGAACTCAGTTGCTCGAGAAGATCCAGAACCACTTTGTGGTCCGCTTTCAGCAGATCGATGGCGTTCATGTTGTGTGCCTCATCAGGTGGGAATCTCAGGTCATGAGGCGCGATCTTCGCCGCGCCCTAGTAGGTGGACTGGGGCGGGTTGGCAGAGGTTCGAGCTGTTTTGGCCGCCGTCAGTCGGCTGTGCTGTCAGCGGCCACCAGCGATTTCTGTGCGCAGGGCCAACGCTCCGGCGATCCTGCGCTAGGCTTGCAGGGCGGCGCAGCGTATGATGCGCGCCCGCTGGCGAGTCCTCGCAGGCGGCGAATGAGTTATTACACCGGGAGGTGCCCAGATGAGTGAGTCGGAAGAATACAGCCCAGCAGGGGAGAAACTGCAGAAAGTCCTGGCCCGTATTGGCATGGGTTCGCGTCGTGACGTTGAAGCCTGGATTGCCGAAGGTCGGGTCAAGGTCAATGGCAATGTTGCCACCTTGGGTCAGCGCGTAGACCTGCATGACGCCATCGCCGTCGATGGGCGTTTGCTCAAACGCGAAGAAGCCAGCGAAGAAACCCGCCGCGTGCTGATCTACAACAAGCCGGACGGCGAGATCTGCACCCGCGACGACCCGGAAGGGCGTCCCACCGTTTTCGACCGTTTGCCGCGGCCCAAAGATGGCCGCTGGATCAATATCGGTCGCCTCGACATCAATACCACTGGCCTGCTGATGTTCACCACCGACGGTGAGCTGGCCAACCGTTTGATGCACCCCTCGTATCAGATGGACCGTGAATACGCTGTGCGCGTACGCGGTGAAGTCGATGACGAAATGATCGAACGTCTGAAGGCCGGCGTGATGCTCGAAGACGGCCCGGCGAAGTTTACCGACGTGCAGGTTGCCCCGGGGGGTGAAGGCTTCAACCATTGGTACCACTGCGTGGTGATGGAAGGCCGTAACCGCGAAGTGCGTCGCCTGTGGGAATCCCAGGGCCTGGTGGTCAGCCGTCTGAAGCGTGTGCGTTTCGGCCCGGTGTTCCTGACGTCCGACCTGACCATGGGCCGCTGGCGT
The DNA here is from genome assembly GCF_054057335.1 of Pseudomonas sp. TE3786. NCBI lineage: Bacteria > Pseudomonadati > Pseudomonadota > Gammaproteobacteria > Pseudomonadales > Pseudomonadaceae > Pseudomonas > Pseudomonas sp. TE3786. The sequence continues at coordinate 10,279 of NZ_JBSRZF010000006.1, read as the reverse complement.
GAAATGAGCCAGCGCGAAGTGGACATCCTTGCCGCCGAAGTCGGCCTGGCGTCGGTGCAGCAAGAGGGCATGAAGCAAAAGACCAAGGAAAAGCTCGACCGCTTGCAACGCAAGTCGGCCAAGCCGGTTGGCCGTGGCACACGCCCGGAGCGTACGTTGCGTCCAGCGCTGGACGGCGGCCCGGAGCGTCCGGCCCGTGCGCCACGTGGTGAGGGTGCTGAGCGTCCGGTACGTACGCCACGTGGTGAGGGGACCGACCGTCCGGTGCGTACTCCGCGTGGTGAAGGTGCCGACCGTCCTGCGCGTACGCCGCGTCCGGAAAACGGTGAGCGTCCGCAGCGTAGCGGTCCGCGTCCGGATTCCGCGCCGCGTGGTCGTGGCACGCCGGTGGCCGAGCGTCCGAGCGATACCAACAAGAAGCGCCCTGCCGGCAAGCCGGTGCGTGTGGGTATCGAGTTGGCTGATCGCCCGGCGCGCAAACCAGCGCCCAAGCGCGGTGGCCCAGCGGGTGGTGCCGGTCAGCGTCCGGGATTCGGTCGCAAGCCGAAGTAATCCAATCGCGGCTGAAGCCGCTCCTACGGATAGTGCATTCCTGTAGGAGCGGCTTTAGTCGCGATGCTTGTTGCGATTCAGGCATAAAAAAACGGGGCTCAATGAGCCCCGTTTTTTTATGTCGCCAATCAGATCATTTGCCAGCCCAACGCTTCAGAACCAAGGTGGCATTGGTGCCGCCGAAGCCGAAGCTGTTGCTCATCACATGATTGAGGGTGACGTTTTCCTGGGTTTTGGTGGCGATCGGCAGATCGGCCACTTCCGGGTCCAGTTCGTCGATATTCGCCGAGCCAGCGATGAAGTTGCCTTCCATCATCAGCATGCAGTAGATCGCTTCGTGTACGCCGGCGGCGCCCAGGGAGTGACCGGACAGGCTTTTGGTCGAGCTGATGGGAGGTGCCTTGTCGCCAAACACCGCACGCACACCCGTGATCTCCGCGACGTCGCCAACCGGAGTCGAGGTGCCGTGGGTGTTCAGGTAGTCAATTGGGCCGTCGACGGTGGACAGCGCCAGCTGCATGCAGCGGATAGCGCCTTCGCCGCTTGGCGCGACCATGTCGTAGCCGTCGGAAGTTGCGCCGTAGCCGACGATTTCCGCGTAGATCTTCGCGCCACGGGCCAGAGCGTGTTCCAGCTCCTCGACCACCACCATGCCACCACCGCCAGCGATCACGAAACCATCACGCTTGGCGTCATAGGCACGGGAGGCTTTTTCCGGGGTGTCGTTGTACTGGGTGGAGAGGGCACCCATGGCGTCGAACAGGCAGCTTTGGCTCCAGTGTTCTTCTTCACCGCCGCCAGCGAATACCACGTCCTGCTTGCCCAGCTGGATCTGCTCCATGGCCTGACCGATGCAGTGAGCGCTGGTGGCGCAAGCGGAGGAGATCGAGAAGTTCACGCCCTTGATTTCGAATGGCGTGGCCAGGCAGGCGGAAACGGTGCTGCCCATGGTGCGGGTGACGCGGTATGGGCCGATACGCTTGACGCCTTTTTCGCGCAGCGTGTCGATGGCTTCCATCTGGTTGATGGTAGAGGCACCACCGGAACCGGCGATCAGGCCGGTACGCGGGTTGGAGATCTGCTCGGGAGTCAGGCCGGAATCGGCGATTGCCTGCTGCATGGACAGATAGGCATAGGCTGCCGCATCGCCCATGAAGCGGAACACCTTGCGGTCGATCAGCTCTTCGAGATTGAGGTCGACGGAGCCGGAAACGTGGCTGCGAAGGCCCATTTCAGCGTAGGACGGGTTGTGGCGGATACCGGCACGGCCAGCACGCAGGTTGGCGGAGACGGTGTCTTTATCATTGCCCAGGCAGGAGACGATACCCAGACCGGTGATCACGACGCGACGCATGCGGATAACCCTTAGAAATTGTCAGTGGAAGTGAACAGGCCGACACGCAAACCTTCGGCGCTGTAGATCTCGCGGCCATCGACACTCACGGTGCCGTCGGCGATGGCCAACACCAGGGAGCGGTTGATGGTGCGTTTGATTTGAATGTTGTAGGTGATTTTCTTGGCGGTCGGCAGTACCTGACCGAAGAATTTCACTTCGCCCGAACCCAGGGCGCGGCCGCGGCCGGGGTTGCCTTGCCAGCCGAGGTAGAAACCTACCAGCTGCCACATGGCATCCAGGCCCAGACAGCCTGGCATCACCGGGTCGCCTTCGAAGTGGCAGGCGAAGAACCACAGATCGGGGTTGATATCGAGTTCGGCGACCAACTCGCCCTTGCCGTATTTCCCGCCGATGTCGCTGATATGCGTGATGCGATCAACCATCAGCATGTTGGGGGCGGGCAGTTGCGCATTACCTGGGCCGAATAGCTCGCCACGACTGCAGCGCAGCAAGTCTTCCCGAGTGTAAGCGTTCTGTTTGGACATGCGAGCTCCTCAATAATCCCCGTGCGGCAGGGCTAAGCGAATCATCTAGGCTGGTGCGATATTGGAACGGCACCCAGTTAATATAGGGCCTCGTAGCTACCAGCGTAGTCATAGACTGTTGCGTTGAAATGAAAGTCACAGACTCTGAGCACAGTTGTACACCCAACGTTCCTTTGGCCCCAACGGGACCATGCGCCGAGCGACTCCTGACGCACTCTACCACTGTCCACGCCTGGCGGGTTTCGCCCAGGCCGCTTTCATGTTGTAACGCTATTACGACTTTATGACAGCTTGGCATGTTCCCCGTCAGCCGTTGCTTTGGCTACTCGCCAAAGGTCGGGGGACAACCCAGGCCTGCAGGATGCGTTGCAGGTCGGCGCGTTTGAATGGCTTGGCCAGGTAATCATTCATGCCGGCCTGCAGGCACGCCTCGCGATCACCCTGCAGGGCGTTGGCGGTCAGGGCAATGATCGGCAGGTCGAGACGCCCTGGCAGGCCGCGAATCTGCCGGGTGGCCTCGTAGCCATCCATCACCGGCAGACGACAGTCCATCAGGACCGCGGCGAATTCGTGGCGCTCCACGGTGCTCAAGGCCTGGGCACCATCGCCCACCAGGCTGACCTGATAACCGAGGCTGCGCAGCATCGCTTCGATCACCGTCTGGTTGACCGGATTGTCTTCCACCAACAACACCTTGTGGCCTTTACCGGAACTGGCGTCATCGACGCTGTGCTCGGCCGGCCTTTCACTCTGGCGGGCAAAGGGCAGCGGAATTTCCAGGGTGAAGACCGAGCCGCGTCCTTCCTGACTTTCGGCATTCAGTGTGCCGCCCATGCGCTCGGCCAGGGTGCGGGCAATGGGCAGGCCCAGGCCGGTGCCGCCATAGCGTCGGGAAATCGAATTGTCGGCCTGCTGGAAGGCATCGAACATATGCTCCAGGCGCTCCGGGGAAATGCCGATGCCGCTGTCGTGCACCGCGCAACTGAACCACAGCACCTCGTTGTCCAGCGCCTGCCAGCGGGTGGCAATGCGGATATTGCCTTCCTCGGTGAACTTCAGCGCGTTACCCAGCAGGTTCACCAGAATCTGCCGGATACGCGTGGGGTCGCCCTTGACCACCAGGTGTTCCAGCCCCGCCTGGGTATCCAGTTGCAGCGCCAGGCCGCGCTGGTGGGCGCTGTGCTGGAAGACCTGGGCCGAGCTCTGGATCAGCTCCAGCAGGTTGAAGGTGATGCGCTCCAGCTCCAGCGCTCCGCGCTCGATGCGGGAGAAGTCGAGGATGTCATTGATCACCTTGAGCAGGTGTTCGGTGGACTCGGTGGCCAGTGCCGAATACTCGGCCTGCTCATCGGTCATCTCGGTGGTTTCCAGCAACTGCAGCATGCCCAGCACGCCGTTCATGGGGGTGCGCAGTTCGTGGCTCATCATCGCCAGGAAGTCGGACTTGGCGCGGTTGGCCTGCTCCGATTCCTCCCGCGCCTTGACCAGTTGGGCGATGCTTTGTTGCTGCTCGAGGCTGGCCTGTTCCAGACCGCTGGCGAGGTTATTGATATGCCGGGCCAGGCCGCCGAGTTCGTTGTCATCCACCTCGGGCAGGGCGGTGCGGTAGTTGCCGGCCTGGATCGCCTTGACCGCCTCGGCCATGGTGCTGATCGGTTGCGACAGGCGCCGGGCCAGACGGCGAGCGACGAAGAAGGTCAGCAGCAGGGCGAACAAGGCCAGCACCGTGGCTTTGAGCAGAATCGCCTGCTGCTGGCTGTTGAAGGCGTCGTTGGACATGCCTACCACCACGCGGCCGAGGTAGTCGTTATCGAGGTGACTGCCGCTATTGCCGGCCGAGTAGGGCAAGTCTTTGCTCAGGGCCAGGCGTTGCAGATGGATGGGGGCGTGGAAAATTTCCACCTGGGTGGCGCTCTTGTCCTGCGCCGAGGCCTGTTCCTCGTAGGCGAGGATATTGTCCTGGCGGTCGCGCACCTCGATAAACCGCACATGGGGCGTGCTGAGGGTGGCTTTGAGCAGGGTGTTGAGCACCTGATTATTGCCGGCGATCACCCCGTATTCAGTGGCCGGTGCCAGTTGGTTGGCGATCAGCTGGCCGGTGTGGTTCAGCTCTTGCCGCAGATCCTGCAGGCGCACGAAGGTAAAAAAACCGGTCAGCAACAGTGTCAGCAGCAGGGCAGGGCCTACGCTGATCAACTGTGTACGGGTGTGGATGTCCCATCCTCGGCGCAGGTTCATGGGATCTGTGCTCTCCTTCGCCCCCATCGCATGAAACAACCTTGTCCATGCCTGGCGCAGCTGGATTGTTCAAAGCGGGCAAGTCTACCTGTTCGCGCAGCGCTCGGCGCAGTGGCTTTTGTCCAGCCGTCGTGGTTTTTGCTTGCGGCCGTGCAAAGGGTAGCGCGCAACACTGGTCGCAGCGCGGTTGCTCCGTAATAATGCGGCGGCCCGCCATGCACGATGGCTTACTACGGATTGGTTATGACAGTTCAGCAACCTATTGCAGTTCTTGGTGGCGGCAGCTTCGGCACCGCGATTGCCAACCTTCTGGCCGAGAACGGCAACCCGGTGCGGCAATGGATGCGCGACGCCGAACAGGCCGAAGCGATTCGCAGCAACCGGGAAAATCCGCGTTACCTGAAAGGGGTGAAAATTCACCCCAACGTCGAGCCGGTCACCGACCTGGCCAGCACCCTCGACAGCTGCGAACTGATTTTCGTCGCCTTGCCCTCCAGTGCCCTGCGTAGCGTGTTGCAGCCGTTCGCCGAGGTACTGGCGGGGAAAATGCTGGTCAGCCTGACCAAAGGCATCGAAGCGCAGACCTTCAAGCTGATGAGCCAGATCATCGAAGAAATTGCCCCGCAGGCACGTATTGGTGTGTTGTCCGGGCCGAACCTGGCCAAAGAAATCGCCGCCCATGAGTTGACCGCCACCGTGGTCGCCAGCGAAGACGACGAGCTCTGCCAGCGTGTGCAGGCTGCCCTGCATGGCCGTACCTTTCGCGTGTATGCCAGCGGCGACCGCTTTGGCGTGGAGCTGGGCGGGGCGTTGAAAAACGTCTACGCCATCATCGCCGGCATGGCCGCCGCGCTGGAAATGGGCGAAAACACCAAGAGCATGCTGATCACCCGCGCCCTGGCCGAGATGACCCGCTTTGCCGTCAAGCTGGGTGCCAATCCCATGACCTTCCTCGGCCTGGCCGGGGTCGGTGACCTGATCGTCACCTGTTCCTCGCCCAAGAGCCGCAACTTTCAGGTTGGCTATGCCCTGGGTGAAGGCCTGAGTCTGGAAGAGGCGGTCACCCGTCTGGGCGAGGTGGCCGAGGGGGTCAACACCCTCAAGGTGCTCAAGGTGAAATCCGAGCAACTGCAGACCTATATGCCGCTGGTAACCGGTTTGCACGCCATCCTGTTTGAAGGGCGTACTCTGGCCCAAGTGATCGAGCGCCTGATGCTGGCTGAGCCGAAAACCGACGTCGACTTTATTTCCACCACCGGCTTTTGATCGTTTGCTGCGGTTCTACGTGATAGGGAGAGTGCCATGAGCGATAACCTCGACAAGAGCCTGGAGCGCGAGTCCATTGGCCTGCGCATCATCTGGATGCTGGTGTTCACCCTGTGCTGGCAGGTGGCGGCAACCCTGCTGGGCTTCGTCGTGCTGGTGCAACTGGGCTACCGCCTGTTCTACGGCGCGCCGAATGCAGGTCTGCTGGCCTTTGGCGACAGCCTGAGCCAGTACCTGGCGCAGATTGGCCGGTTCGGCACCTTCAATACCGAAGACAAGCCCTGGCCCTTCGCCGATTGGCCGACACCGCGCGTACCCGATGGTGAGGTCGCCCACAGCATTCCTCCGGCGCCGCACCCGGTGCGTGACGAAGAGCCCAAGCTCTGATGCGTCTGTGGTTATTGCGTCACGGTGAAGCTTTTCCCCAGGCGGCAAACGATGCCCAGCGGCCGCTGACGCCCCATGGTCGGCAAGAGGTGCTGCACAGCGCCGTGCAGCTGGAAGGGCGGCCGCTCGCGGCGATTCTCGCCAGCCCTTACCTGCGCGCCCAGCAGACGGCCGAGCTGGTACGCCAGGCCATCGGCTTTCGCGGTGCCGTCGGTACGGCACCCTGGGCGACGCCGGACAGTGATGTGCGTGAAGCCTTGGCGTATCTGGATGAGCGCGAAGAGGCGGAGATTCTGCTGGTCAGCCACAACCCGTTTCTGGGCGAGCTGGGTGGCCTGCTGATTCATGGTCATCGCCAGCAGCCGCTGGCCATGCGCACCGCCAGCCTGGCTGAGTTGGAAGGGGATTTTGCCGCAGCGGGATTGATGAACCTGTTGGCGTTGGTGCATCCCCAATAGCAGCGCCAATCGCGGCTGAAGCCGCTTCTGCAATAGCCTGGGTGTTTACTGATTAGTCGGCTGTTCGCCGCCTTCAACCACAGCAGCTGCCTCACTGGTATCCGCTGGCGCAACGTCTGCCGGCGTTTCCGTCAGTGGCTGTTCCACCAGCGGATGCGCGTTCTGCAGGCTGTTGGCATCCGGCGTGGCGGTGGGTTGCTCTGCCACTGGCGCATCGCTGATCGGGCGCATGATCACCATGGGCTGCAGCGGCGGTTCTTCCAACGGTTTCACGGCCGACGCCGCGGCCGGTTCAATCGCCGGCGTCAGCACTTCCTGTATCACCGGCTCGGTCGCCGGGGCCAAGGCCTGCGGCTCTGGAATGCCCAAATCCTGTTGCGGCGCGGGCACTGGAGTGGGTGCGGGCTCGGCCGGTTTCACCGGCGGTGGCAGGAACAGCTCCACCAGGGCAAAGAAGCGCTCATAGAACTTGGCCGAGGACACGGTTTCACTGGCCACTTTCACCAGCGAGTCGTCGGTGGAGCCAATCGGCATCGACACTGAACCCAGCACGCCCACCCCCAGGCTCGCCGAGTTGTTCAACTTCTTCAGGGCGTAGCGATCCTGCAGGGCGTTGGCGAACATGGTCGAGTGGTGGTCGCTGGCACCACCGTCGGTGCACACCACGTTGAAGGTGATTTCCAGGTGGTTGTCGCCGCTTTGCTGGAAACTTTTATGGCCGCTGACCTGCTTGGGGTCGGCGCTGGTAATGATATAGCCCTGGCTCAGCAGGGCACGGCGCGCCGCCTCGCAGGACGTTGCATCGGTGCTGGCGTAGTTGCGCGAGAAGGTCCCCGAGTCGGCGAAATCTTCATGCTCATAGACGGCGGTATTGTTCGATGAACAGCCGGCAGCGCCTGCCAGCACAAGCGCCAGGGCGGCGCACTGCAGCGAAAGTGGTTTGAACATTGGGGGTCCGGGCCAAAAATAATGCGTTGCCTATTGTGCCTCAGAATCATCGGGCAGGGTGTGCGCTTTACCGCGTGCCGCGATACCCAGCGCCCGGCTCTAAACCCTGCGCGGGCCCGTGACTACAGTTCTAAACATTTCTCCCCTTGCGCGTGGCCGGTTGTGCGTGGAATAGTCCAACCAAGCAAGTGCTTGGTTTTGGTTTTAAACGTTGTGCTCCGCATGTTGTTTCCCCACAAAAATAATTAGGAGGAGGCCCTGTGACGAATGCTGCCGTTTTGCCGCTTGAAGTGTTTTTCCAACGGGAAGCGCGCCACCCCGACAAACGCTATATGGTCCAGCCCCTGCCCGGTGGCCAGATTCTGGAACTGAGTTGGTCGGATGTCGCTGACCAGGCCCGGCGTGCCGCCAATTGGCTGCGTGCCCAGGAACTGCCGCAGGGCAGCCGCATTGCCCTGGTTTCCAAGAATTGCGCGCACTGGATCATCACCGACCTGGCGATCTGGATGGCCGGCCATGTGTCGGTGCCGCTGTATCCCAACCTTACTGCCGATTCCGTGCGCCAGGTGCTGACCCACTCCGAAGCGGCGCTGGTGTTCGTCGGCAAGCTCGATGACTGGTCAACCATGGCCCCGGGGATTCCCCAGGGCATTCGCACCATCGCCATGCCGCTGCACCCGCCGGGCAGTTTCGATGTCGACTGGAGCGACCTGCAGGCCTGCACGCCGATCCGCGACAACCCCAGCGGTGGCCACGATCAGCTCGCCACCATCGTTTACACCTCCGGTACCACCGGCACGCCCAAAGGCGTGATGCATAACTTCGGCAACTTCGCTTTCGCTGCCGGGCATGGCACCGAGCTGTTCAAGGCCGGCGAAGACGACCGCCTGCTTTCCTACCTGCCGCTGTGCCATGTGGCCGAGCGTATGTTCGTCGAGCTGAATTCGCTGTATGCCGGCGAAACGGTTTTTTTTGCCGAAAGCCTCGACACCTTTCTCGCTGACCTGCGCCGCGCGCGGCCAACCTTGATGTTCGGTGTGCCGCGGATCTGGACCAAATTCCAGATGGGCGTGTTCAGCAAGATGCCCGCCGAGCGTTTGGACTTCCTGCTGAAAATCCCCTTTATCGGCAAGCGCGTGGGTCACAAGGTATTGGCCGGTTTGGGTCTGGATGCCGTGCGTTACGCACTGTCTGGTGCCGCGCCGGTGCCGGAAACCCTGCTGCGCTGGTACCAGCGTCTGGGCCTGGATGTGCTCGAGGTTTATGGCATGACCGAGAACTGCGGCTATTCGCATATCTGCCGCAAGGGCAAGAATCGCCCCGGCTGGATCGGCCAGGCCAGCCCGGGTGTCGAGGTACGTATCAGCGAGCTGGGCGAAGTGCAGGTACGCAGCCCGGCGACCATGCAGGGTTATTTCAAAGACCCTGAACGTACCGCTGAAACCATCACCGAGGACGGCTTTCTACGCACCGGCGACAAGGGCGAGCAGGACAGCGAGCACTACCTGCGCCTGACCGGGCGGATCAAGGAAATCTTCAAAACCAGCAAGGGCAAATACGTTGCCCCGGCACCCATCGAAAACCTCCTGGCGGTGCATCCGCGCATCGAACAGGTGTGTGTGGTCGGCGATGGCATGCCGCAGCCGATGGCGCTGTGTGTGCTCTCCGATGTCGGTCGTGAGGAAGCTTTGAATGGCTCGCGCTCGGCCCTGGAAGGCAGCTTCAAAACCCTGCTGGCAGAGGTCAACGCGGCGCTGGATAAACACGAGCAACTCAGCGGCCTGATTCTGCTCAAGGAAGTCTGGGCGGTGGACAACGGCTTTCTCACGCCTACCTTGAAGATCAAGCGCAGCGTGGTCGAAGACGCCTATGCCGGGCGCTTTAACGAATGGTCGGAGCGGCGCGAAGCGCTGGTCTGGCATGACTGATTCAAGCAAGGAGTTGGCATGAGTTTGTGGCGCACCACCCCGGATCTGCAGGCGCTCAACAGCCTGCGCAAAAACACCATCAACGAGGCGCTGGATGTGCGCTTCGATGCCTTTGACGATGAGTCGATCACCGCCAGCATCGTGGTCGATTCACGCACCCATCAACCCTATGGCCTGCTGCATGGTGGTGCCTCGGTGGTGCTGGCCGAAACCCTGGGCAGCACCGCCAGTTACCTGTGCATCGACAGCAGCAAGTTCTACTGCGTGGGCCTGGAAGTGAACGCCAACCACCTGCGCGGTGTGCGCAGCGGTCGGGTCACCGCCGTGGCGCGGCCGGTGCATCTGGGGCGCACTACCCATGTCTGGGATATTCGCCTGAGTGGCGATGACGGCAAGCCCAGCTGCATTTCGCGGCTGACCATGGCCATCGTGCCGCTGGGGAATATGCCGCCGCCGGTCTAACCCCAACCCCTCACCGTAGGAGCGGCGTCAGCCGCGATGCTTTTCGTGTTAAAAGGGCTCGCGGGGGGAGCCCCGCCGACGGGGGTGTGGGACAAAATCAACAGCGCGCGGGGCCGGCGCAACCCCGCCGGCCCCAGCGCGGCCACCCGCCCCCGGCCC